>JAGLMY010000056.1 GCA_023139775.1 bacterium | reverse complement strand
AACCGCTGAGTAGTATACCGTATGCCATGCGGGCGGAGCATGCGAATCAGGTAACGGATAATTCAATCACCGGATCAAAAATTGTTGATGGTGCTGTAACAAATTCAGATATTGCTGATAATACGATAACTTCAAACAAGATTGTAGACAGGAGCATTATAAGTTCAGATATAGCCGCTGAAAATATAACCTGGAATGAAATCGCCGATGGAACAATCAGAAGTTATGAAATTGGTGATGGGCAAGTAACCTCAGCCAAAGCGCCCTGGGCGCCGACAGTTAATGGCGGGATTAGTAATCCCAAAATTGTCACCGGTATGATTGGAACAGATAAATATGGGGATATGGGCGTTACTATATATGGTTTTAGCAATCCACCAATTGTTGTTGCTACACCAAACAGACATGATATTAATGTTGTAGTTCGTGTTTATAATATCACTGCCACCGGTTTTGCACTTAAATCAGTTGATTTAAGTGGCGCTGGGGCCGAATGCCTGGTGAATTGGATAGCGATTGGAAATTAGCAGGCATGTTAGATAATACCGGGAAAAATAAAATTTTTCAGATAAAAAAAGATGTTATTGCCCTCGTAGGTTTTGTCGTTGCGGCAATTGTATTTACCTATCCGCTTATTTTGGATTTTGAAGCCAAATTACCCGGGGTTTCCGGGGATGTATATCAATTCTTGTGGGGATTTTGGCATTTCAAAAAAAGCATTCTTCAATTACAAAATCCATTTATTACGGATTTTATGTATTATCCATTGCAAGTCAATCTCTTTCTTCATGCTTGGACACCTGCCAAAGCTGCGCTTGCTTTCCTTTTGAGTTTTAGTTCCGGAAATTGGATTTTGACTTACAATATTTTGTTTATGTTTTCTTTTATCGTGGCCGCTCTGGGAACATATTTTTTAGTATTACAGTATGTTCCCAGCCGCATGTTGGCATTTATCAGTGGAATTATATTTGCTTTTGCGCCCAATCAAATGGCGCATGCTCATGGTCATCTTAATATGATCAGCACGGAAGCCATGCCCTGGATTGTGTTACTCTGGCATTATTATGTGAAACAATTCAGGTGGACTACTTTGTTGGCATTGGGGGTGCTCCTGGGGTATCAATTTTTTTGTGATTATCAGCTTTTTATTTATTTGATTATTCTATTGGGTATTTGGGTTATATATGAAGCTCAATTAGACTTAAAAAAATATAAAGAAATACTTAAAAAAGTATTGCCGATTGCCGGAGTTTATATTCTGGTTTTAACCCCCTTTTGGATCATGGCTTTCAAAGCAATAAAAGAATATAACATTATGTCGATTCATGGTGAAGGATGGGGCATGGCCGAACGGTTTTCAATGGATGTCCTGCATTTAGTAATGCCTTCGGATATGCATTTTGTTTGGGGTGATTTTATGGTAAAAATGTTTTCTAAAATGAAAATACCTTTTCCAGGCGCTGAAATGCACGGGTTTGTTGGATATTCGGTAATTATACTATGTGTTCTGGCCGGGGTTAAATATTGGTCCAAAAATAGCGTGCGGTTTTGGTGCATTGTTGGCGCTGTTTTTATTCTTTTTTCCCTGGGACCGTTTTTGAATTTTAAAGGTATTTCACTCAACGCCATTCCCGGAACACATCTTTTTTCATTTCATGGGATAAAAGTAATTTTTCCAATGCCCTATACAATAATTCACTATTTACCTGTTATCAATGGAGCCCGTGTTCCGGCAAGATTCATTATTATGGCGATTATGTCCGCGGCTGTATTGGTTTCTATTGCCGGCTACTATACAATTGAAAATATCAAAGTGAATGCGGTTAAAAAAAGAATTTTACAAATATTTTTGCTGTTAATAATCTTGGTTGAATATCTGCCAATCCCATTTCCAACACATGAACCGAGAGTCCCGGAAATTTATAATATTATTCGACAGGATTCAAATGAAAATAACGTGGTTTTGGATTTACCTGCTCCGCCCTGGGGCTGGAACGCATTAGAAATACTGTATTATCAAATGCATCATCAGCATAAAATGATAGGCGGCTGGACAGCGAGATCGTCCAATGCACAGGAGAAATATTTTTTTGATTTTCATATTATAAAAGATATTTCAACCGGGGCTGCTAATATAAGTGTGGATAAGTTTAATGCCATGTTAAAAAAATTAAATATTTACTATATCGTGGCCCGAGACGATAAAACCATAAATATAATGAATAAAATGGCAGCCAGCCTGCCGGAATTGGAATTAATTGCAAAAGATAATGGCAATGAATTGTGGATAGTCCGTGGAGCGAAACCGGAATCTTAAGAAGCATAAGGACTACCACCTACTTGGTGTGGTAGTGGTAGGGACTGGTAGGGGACGGCTTTCGGTTAATCGGATAAGGGCGGCAAGTACGGCAAAAATATTTAATAAATGTGCAATTATTTTTGATTGATGTTGTCATAAGAAGTATGGCGAGACAGAAACGATTAAGCATACCTGGTGGAGTTTACCATATTATTACCCGCGGATTAAACCGGGCAATCCCGTACGCGCTGGTTTTATCAAGACCGTTGAAGCATTGGATAAATATCCGTGGACAGGTCATGCAGTCTTAATAGGGAAGAAAAAGAATGAGTGGCAGGCAAAAAAAGAGATATTGGCACATTTCCATACGAAACAAGCAAAAGCGGTTGAGTTTTATCGCGAATTTATCAAAGATGGCGTGTTTCAATAGCGGGCATCGTATTGAGGATCATTTTGCTGACATCAGCAAAATGATCGAGATCGGGAAAGGCGGCCGGCGCGTGGGTCAGCGTATTCCCAAACAACGTCCCGTACCGCGTACTTAAAGAAAGTGAGAGCATAATGAATCCTCAGGAAGTGTTAAAAAACACATTCGGTTATCATGAATTCCGGCCCGGCCAGGAAAAGATAATTCAGGCTGTGCTTTCCAGCCGGGATTGCCTCGGCATCATGCCTACCGGAGCGGGCAAGTCACTGACATTTCAGATACCAGCGCGGATTCTCACAGGCACGGTTTTGGTCATTTCACCATTGATTTCCTTGATGAAAGATCAGGTTGACGCGCTGCTGGCATTCGGCTTTAAAGCCACTTTAATCAATTCCTCAGTGGTTTTTCAGGAACGCCGCCAACGCCTGAACGATTTCCGGAAAGGGAAGTATGAGCTTGTCTACCTGGCTCCCGAGGCGTTGGAGGGATCTTTGCGCGATTTTCTGCAAGCCTGCCCCATCAGCATGGTGGTCGTGGACGAAGCACATTGCATAAGCCAATGGGGGCATGATTTCCGGCCTGCTTATAGGAAATTGCAAGGTTTGAAAACCCAGTTGGGCAATATTCCAATGCTGGCTCTCACTGCTACCGCCACCAAGCAAGTTGCGGAGGATATTGTCCACCAATTGGGCATGGTAAAACCCGAGGCCTACAAAGGTTCCTTTTTCCGTTCCAATTTGTGGCTGACTTTCCAGAAAAAGGGAGAAGGCGTGAACATCCGGCAGGCCGTATTACATTTCATACGCCGGAATCCATCGCAAAGCGGAATTATTTATTGCTGGAGCAAGAAAAACGTCGATAGCTTAGTCAGCTTTTTGCAAGCTCGCGGGGTTTCCGTTCTGCCATATCATGCCGGCTTGTCGGATTCTGAGAGAAGTCGCAATCAGGAAGCTTTTATTCGGGACAAAGCCGATGTAGTTGTTGCCACCGTGGCTTTCGGCATGGGCATCAACAAATCCAATGTCCGCTTCATCATTCATTGCGACATGCCCCGCACCATTGAAAATTATTATCAGGAGATCGGCCGTGCCGGCCGCGACGGCCTTTCCAGCCATTGCCTGCTGTTTTATTCCTGGGTGGACGTGAAAAATTATGAGCATTTTTTAAAGGGAATATCAGACCCGCAATTGGCGCAGGCAACTCACCAAAAAACTATAAATCTTTTTCGATTGGCAGACAGTAAGCGGTGTCGGCACAAGGCTGTGCTGGCTTACTTTGATGAAAATACCGGAGATTGCAGAGCAGCATGCGACGTATGCTGCGGCCGCAGCTTGAAAGCTCTGATGCAGGAGTCTGAGCTGGTTACTGCCAAAGAAATCAACCAACCGGCCATGGTTCATTCCACCAGGCCGGTTGGTTTGAATGACATATTGTTTATTCAACTTAAAAAAATCCGAAGAAGGCTGGCGGATGAGCAAAATGTTCCTGGGTATATCGTATTTAGCGACGCCGCGCTCTTGGAAATGGCATCCCAACAACCCAATAATGAACAAGAATTATTGAATGTTTCGGGGGTTGGCAGAGTAAAGTTAGCCAAGTATGGCCGGATATTTTTAAAGGCCATACGGGAATATCAAGCGGCTGATTCTGTCGATCAGGCTCAGGTGAAAACCGGAGACGAAAAACACTATGCTGACCCGCGGATTAATTTGATCGATGAGAAATACCAATCCTGTTCCTTGAAAAAGGAAACTTTCGGCTATAACCACGAAGCGGTTTTAAACGCCAGAAAAGCGTACCGTCGAGCCTATGAACCCTGGGCTGAAGAGGAGGATGAGGAGCTGAAATATGTTTGCGGAAAGATTAAGGATATAAAGACCATTTGCCGCGTGTTCAAGAGAAATTCCGGAGCGATTGAATCACGGTTAAAGAAATTTGCTCTTTTATGAAACGAAAATGTATTCCCGAACAACGTTCCCGTACTACTCCTCGAAATTCCTCGATATGGACATTAGCTCTGTGTGGGGAAGAAAGCAAGTTGATTCTGCGGCGAAACACCAAATAATTCTTATTAAAGCAGTGAAATCAAATGTTCCTTGCCAATTGTAGTTTGTGATTATATAATTCGCTTGGAAGTAATATAAATGCATAATTAAATTGTTCAGGAGTGCCGTTAATATGATCTCGGATGAAGAAAAAGAAATTATTATAGATTTGGCCAAACGCTATCATGTGAAAAAAATCCTGCTTTTTGGTTCAAATGCGAATGCCCTTACGAAAGGCGTTGATATTGATTTGGCTGTAGAAGGGATTTCTCCTGAATATTTTTTTGATTTTTATGGAGAACTTCTATTCAATCTTACGCAACCAGTAGATGTTATCGATCTTGACGTTGAAAATAAATTCACGAATATAATTCGCCAGGAAGGAATTCCTTTGTATGGCTGAAATCAATGATCGGGTTAATGCTGAATTAGATAATATAAAGCAAGTACTTGCGAAATTTCCGCAGGATTGTTCCGGTTCCAATCTTTCTGCTCTGGAAATAGCCGGAATTGCCACCTTGATTCATAACTTTTATAACGGTACTGAAAACATTATTAAACAAATAGTGCGACACTATGGTTTGACATTACCTGTAGGTCCTTCCTGGCATCGTGATCTGCTCCAATTGACGGTTGAATCTAAAATAATCTCTGAATCGACTGCTAACGGGCTTAAACGCTATTTGGCCTTTCGCAACTTTTTTGTTTATGGGTATGCGTTTGAACTTGAATTTGCCAAACTCAAACCTTTGGTTGAAGGGATTGAAGGGATATTTAAATCATTTGAGCAGGATATTGCTGCCTGTCTGGTTGGAATTAATAGTGCTTGAAGCAATAAACATGCGTTGGTATTCCCCGGCCGGTCCATATTTTTGCCGGATTTACCTTCCTTATGATATACCTGAGATACAATTCATTCTTCATCCCCTTCGCAGGGGACCCCGTGCATGCGCGTGGAGGACTGCGGACCTTTCTGCTCCGGGGATATCGCCCTGCCATAGCAGGATGCGGCGAGGTCAGGAGAGATACCCCGGGCATGCCCAGGGGGTTCCATCGTTTTTCTTGCTGCTTCTCATGGTCCGATCCTTTTTTGGTTCGTGTAATTGTTTCATAATGTATTCCCGAACAATATCCCGTACTGCATACTTACAGATAAACTTAGGTTAGGTCCGAAAAAATTATGGAAAATAAAATCGATGAACTGGGAATTCCGGATTTAAAATTAGCAGGTCTGCAAATATGGGTTCATAAGCGGCAATTTCCTAATTCAGACGATTATTGGGATGCGAACTGGATAAATGTTACTGTCCATTGTGGAACTCGAGGCTCAAACGTATGGGTTCAAGGAAACATTATTCATTTGCCGGAAATTTCACAATTTTTATCTGGGGTTGAGAATATCAATGGTGATTTAAAAGCTAAAGCTGAATTAGCTTGTATGGAACCTCAATTGTATTTAAAACTTGAAGCTAAAAATCTTGGGCATATCGAAATGGAGGTGGATTTGACACCTGATCATTTATCCCAACAACATAAATTTACATTTGAAATAGATCAAAGTTATTTACCAAGTGTTATTACAGAATGCAAGAAAATATTGGAACAGTATCCAATAAAAGGAAGACCGTGACCTAACAAATCAATGTATTCGACCCTTTGCCGCCGCTTCGCGGTTTCCAAAGGCAGGTCACAAAGTATTGCCGAACAACGTCCTCCTACTGGCTTCATAATATTTTGCCGACAAAGCATAATAGAATATGCTAAATTGATGCATGCTTTAATAGCCGGGGAAGTATATTTGATTTCTAACAATCCAGGTGATCAATGCTTAAAAGAAAAAGTATTGCCGTATTATTAATCCTGCCTTTCCTTTTGGGATTCGGAAAAAGCCAACAGAAAATCATACCCGGCGCATATTTAAGTAAAGCTGAAGCCAAAGTAGCGATTGAAAATGCGTCTCCCCAAGACGGCATGATTATTCCCAATCAAAGTGTGATTATTCATTGGTCCACTCGTTTGAGTTCCGCCGGCTATGTCAAATACCGAAAAATTAATACCTCGAAATGGAAAATTGTAAAAAGTCCTCTTGATACCATGCACTCCATCCAACTCGATAAACTCAAACCCGGCGATCAATTAGAATATGTCATTGTTATCAATTTGAAAGACGGTCCCTTTGCGGGTGATGTTCGATCTTTTTCCGTTGCCCAAGGCGGATTGGTATTCCTGGAGAGAAACTATGTTTTTAATGTCAAACGCGATTATCAACAGCACTGCGCAATTAAAATCGCCAATAATGATGACAAATCCCATAGCTTAAAAGCCACGGTTTTTAATCCATATCGAGATTTTATTGTTGGGTTTGTAGGTGAAGGATCAATCGATAAAACCATTGAGATCGCAGCAGGTGAAAAGAGAACGCTTGAGTTGGTTGCGCATGCTCAAGATACGAAAAAAGAGGAATACCCATTTATCATTAACTTGGAGACGCTCGCCGGCAAAGTAATGAAAGACAGTGCCCAAGTTTTGGTCAAAGTGGAACAAGTTGACTTTAACGTACAAGTGGAGTTGGGAGAGGTTGATCCTGTCACTCTTGGTACGGTTATTAAGATTCGGAATCTGGGCGGCGGACTGACAGACTTTTCGATAAAGCCTGGTAAGGAACTCTGGGGGAAAGTGAAATTCCTTCCCGAAGTGAATCATGCGTTGTTAAAAAGTAACGCGTATTTAAAGATTCAGGTATTACCCAGGCTGGAGATCGGCAGGCGTGAATTGGCCGGTGAGATTGTAATATCCGCAGCCGGCAAGAAACAGACAGTGCCTATTAAGTTTGTCGTGCCAAAAGGCAAACAGGTTTTTTGCGCGGTAACGCAATCAATTTATCAATCTTCCGCTGCTACGCATTTTTGTACTAATCGGGAAAATGTAGACCTGGAATTGAACACCCCGGGTGATGGGCCGGAAGTTGGGCACATTCGTAATACACCGATTAAATATCATGAAGGTGCTGAAAAAGAGAAATTAAATAGCAGCTGGAGTCCACCTAATGATCCAAATATAATTTCGGAAAAATATTGGAATAAATTGTCGCCAAAACAACAGAAGCAACTGCATTACCACAGACATAATTATGAGACCGGAATTCCGTTTTCAGAGAAAGATATTGACCCGGAATATTGGACATCATTGGGAGAGACTCCAACGCATAATATAGGCACCTCAGGAAATAAAGATTACAGAGGAAAAGACAAGTTTTTAGGATTACAGGCGATTTATGATAGTAGTGGGAAATTGATTTCAACTCCAGAAAATAGTGGTAGCTATGATTTTATTTCTCCTTTAGAAGATAAAACCGGACATTTCAATGTTGATGTATTGCCTTGGATTGAATATGGTAATTCTTCAAAAGATACAACAACTAGACAACAGAGAATTGCTGCTTTGGAAGAAATTCCCGGAATGTCAATATATTTAAAGATCAGGGGGATAAAGTAGAATGAAGATATATTTGTATTTGATCTATATAATACCTGCAATTTGTGCCATTACTCCAAAAACACTTGATTTATTATTTGGAATATTTGGATTTTCTAGGGGAATAGGGAGTTTTTTTGAGTATTTTGTAAGAATAATATTTGTACTGAGTTTGGTTGCGCTGATTTTTATTTACATTAAACTAATGTTGTCAGGAAAGCCCCCTGATTTAGGAATAAAAATAATTATTATTGGTATTTCAATAGCTTTTTATATTATTTCTGTACTTATCAATTTTCTCTACATTGTGCGAGCTATAGTATAGGGTGAAGAAAGAATTGAAATAGAAAGAGGGCTCAATTGGATCAGTTGATGAACTTTGTGGTAGGGGACGGCTTTCGGTTAATCGGATAAGGGCGGCAAGTACGGCAAAAATATTTAAGAAATGTAAAAATACCTAAAGGAACTAAAATACATGTGGGTAAAATTGCCTCGCAGGGCGATGTCTATGTTGGACAAACAGAGCAAATAATAATTGGAAAGTCGTGGGAACTTCCGGGTATAGAAGTTTTGGAAAAATGGCATATAAAACATTAGAGGATAATAGATTTTATGAAAAATGAAATAACGAGTTTGATAAATGAAATAATTTAAATACTTAATGATTATGATGAAGAAGAATGGAGTTTGTTTTTTAAAAGATGTTTAGAGGAGTTTAGTGAAACATCTGATGAAATTATAAAAAAGAATGTTGCGAGAAAAATACTGCGGCAATATCGCGGCATGGCTTCGTTTTCCGATGTTGTTTTACATAAAAATGGAGTGCCTTTAAAAGAAGAAAACGATGAATTCAATGCTGCGAGAAAAAGACTTTATGATATATCTGTTGAATTGCTGTGAATATGGAAGGTAAAAAGGAGTGATTGAAAATGTCTGATCTTATTACGAATCAAAAACCAAACGTAGTTTTGTGGTTTAAAGTATTTTGCGTATTTATGGCAATTGTTTGCACTGCGTTTTTTGCCGGCGGCACTTGGGTAATTGTTGATGTCGGAGGATTCGGAAAAGTCGGGGCGCAAGCTGGGACAGCTGTTTTTATGCTGATAGCATTGTTTGTTACGGTAATTGCTTATATTGTGCCGCTCTTTCTTAAGCCCCGGTCCTGGGTATGGGTATATGGCTTGGCCTTGATTGGTTTGGGTTTTTTCGGTCTTTTAACTGCTTTCGTTTGTATTCCATTGCTGCTGTTTTGGATTAAAGCCGAAACCCGAGAGTATTTTGGGAAAACATAAAAAGCGCAAGGTGCCTGGATGAGAAGAATTATTACAAAGCACATTATATGTTACCTATTCTCAAACATTATTGTACTTGGGGCACATTTGCATGTCGAGGCTGCCAATCCACGTGTGGATTTTATTGTCAATGATGTGAAACAAGCTACTGCTGATGGTCAAATATCAGAGGTTAAGCTTGGAGATGAAATTCAGAAGAACGATACTATTCGCTTGGGTGATGAATCCATCTGCGAAATAGCCTTGGATAACGGTAATGTGTTTGTCCGTTTGGATAAACCAGGTGATTTTGCGATGCGTGATTTATTCACTGCTGAGGGGCAGAATAATCCGGCCTTGGATTTGCAGACCAGGCTGGCCTTGAAATGGAAACGCGTCAGCAGTGTTTTGCCCCGGTATTCGGAAACTATTATGCTTCCGGGTATTCGGGGAGGTATCGTAAGACCGGGAGTGGCAAAGATCCGACCTGGTTTGGAGAAATCAAGCTTTCCAGAGCCCTTTTTTCTTGCAGCACAGAATGGAATTGCAGCTGCTATCTGGCATTCTCAATATTATGATGATCAGGAAATATGTTTTGCGAAACTCCTTCCGAATCAGCCGCCTCACATTACGCGTCTTACCAATTCAAAAGGCGAATCCTGTTGGCCTTGGCTGGCCGGCGATCCGAATGGCAATTTGTATGCTGCCTGGGAAGATGGCCGGGCTGGAGGCAAACGTGAAATTTATTTCAAATATTCAGAGGATGGCGGTAATTCCTGGTCATCTGCAATTCGTATAACAGATCATGGCAAAGGCGCTTATAATCCAATTCTGTGGGTGTCCGGTTCAAACCTGCTGCTCGTTTGGGAAAACGCCAGAAACGGCATATTTATGCGAAAATCACCAGATCAAGGCAAGACCTGGCAGCAGGAAAAGCAGTTGGTCAAAGGCCGGGTTTCATGGCCCCAAATCAGTGGTACTCCTGAAAACCTTTGGATGCTCTGGATTGAGAAAAATAAAAAAAATCAGGTTATATATGCCATGCAATCCATTGATGGAGGAGTGAATTGGGGTAAGCCACATAGGATTGTAAAAAGCCGAAAAGGTCTGGGCCAACCAGCTTTGCAGAGTCTTTCGGATAAAGGCGTTTGTGTGGCATGGCGTGACAGCCGAAAAAAACCAAGCGCAATCTACACACGAACCAGTCTTGACAATAAAAGGTGGCTGGATGAAATTCGTGCCATTAAAGGTGATCGGTATAACGAGTATCCCGGCATTATTAGTACTGAGGAAGGATTGGCATTGTTTTATTATAGTCCGACCTTTAACTGGAATTATACCTGGATTACCCAAAGCCAAGATCAGGGCATAAACTGGTCCGAACCGCTCCGCGTCCCGGGAATCACCAATAATGTTGAAAAAAGTTATTTTATTACAAATTTTGAGCTGCCCTGGGACCGCAGTATTTACAGCAATCATGACATGACTTTCAAAATCAATGACCAAATTATTGGCAAGCTGGAAAATACCATCCCGGAAGGGCAATGCCTTTTTGAATTTGATCCACGCTTGCTTCAATATTCATCTGCCGGACAGGCGAAAAACAAAGTGTCATTTAACACACGAAAGTTGAACGGCGGAAATTATTATATTAATAATGGATTTAAAGTGGTTCAATCCATGACTCAACAGGAAATGATGGTAGTTGCGACCAGTCAGGCTGAAGCGGATAAAATCGCGCAAACGCTTCTGCCTGAACAAGTAAATCATGCTCTGCCTGATGTGGGTGTTTTTGGAAATAAAATCGCCGGGCTGCCTGAAAAAAGAAATCAGCCGGGGCCGGTTATTTTGGAAGTGGAAGTTTTTAATTTGGGTGCTGCTACGGCGAAGAATATAGAAGTCTATATAGCAAAAGGGGCATGGGGAGAAGACGTTTTATTAAGCTCCAAAACAAGGATCAGCAACCTGCCTCCCTTGAGCAGCCGCAGCATTAAATTATCTTTTCAGTATGACGGTGCCTTGTATCAAGCCGCTGTGGTAGCAAAAACTGTGGGCAAGGATAGTGACCTGGAGAACAACCTCTGGATGTTCCGCATGGGATATGAGAAAAAAGGAAAACTTAAAGTTCAGGCTGAAGTCGGGGACATCATTGTTGTGAGCCGTCAATCCACGCTAAAGGAAAAAGCCAGGTTCAAGTCCGGTGATGTGGTGGAATTGCCGATTGGAGTATATAAAATAAGTACGGAAGGTCCTAAGGTACATGTTCGTGAAAATGTGGCAATTAAGGGTGGTAAAACAACACGTATTTATTTTGAAAGTAAAGGTACACTTCAAGTTGACGCACCTGAAGATTATTCTGTGAAAATATCTCAGAATAACGTGGTGGTCACGGATACCAAATGCAACCAAGAGGTGCTGCTTGAACCGGGTTTTTATCAGCTTGAAGTGGATTGCAAAGCAGAGGGTATTACCCGTTATCAGGATATACTTGTCGCATCGCGCAAACTTATCAAGTTGTCAGTTAGGCTGGGATTTATTGGCGTGAGTTCTCTGGGCAATTATCCTTCAAAATTGTTTTATCCGGATGGCACATTTTTTCGTGAGATTCCAGGCGCGGAATATATCCGGGTGCCCACGGGAATGTATCAGGTCAAGGTGAAACCAACTGATTTTCCTGAAGTTGATCTGGGTTTTGCCATGGTGAAAGAAAATGAGCATCTAAAAATGCAACTGACCGGTTTTGGGCAAATCGGTGTCAGCTCGGTTGGTGAATGGGATTACAGCTTGTATACTTCAAAAGGCAAAAAGTTAATGGATATTCCCGGAGGCAAGCTGTTTTGCACCATTGTTCCAATAGGTACTTACAACGTGAAAGTCAAACCCAAGGAGTATGCTGAAATTGATATGGGCTGGGTGACGATAAAGGAGAATGATGTTGTTAAACTCAAAACGCCCGGTTTCGGGAAGATCGGTGTGGAATCTCCGGGGAATTGGGATTATTCCCTCTTTTATCGCGATGGACGCAAGTTTATGGATATTAAAGGGGATGAACTATCTTATACGGTAGTTCCATCCGGGACCTATGTTGTAAAGGTATATCCTAAAGAATATCCTGAAATCAATCTTGGAGAAATAATAATAAAAGAAGATCAGGTAGTGAAACAAAAGGTCCCTGGATACGGTTGGATAGGCATAACTTCCCCGGGAAAATGGGACGGACTATTGCTTCATCCTGCCGGCCAAGAGTTCAAAACCATCAAAGGTGACAGTTATAAGTATTCAATTGTTCCGGAAGGGACTTATATTGTTAAAGTCAATCCTGAACCGTATCCTGAAATGAATTTGGGTAAATATATTGTTAAAGCTTATGAAAAAACCAGGGTCAAAGTAAAAGGTTTCGGGCAGATTGGCGTTGAATCATTGGGAAATTGGGATTCCGTGTTGTATACAACTGATGGGACGAAATTTTGTGATTTGAAAGTAAGGGATATTTATTTCAAGGTTGTTCCAGTCGGGACCTATATCGTCAAGGTGAAGGCGGATCCGTATCCAGTGATCAATCTTGGAAAGGTGGAGGTAGAGGACGGCAAACCTACAAGACTTAAAGTAAAAGGCTTTGGACAGCTGGGGATATCTCCGCGCGGGAATTATATGGTTGAACTTTATTATCCGGATGGCAGGAAACTGCGTGATATTGATGCCAGTAGCATTTACTATAATGTTGTTCCAATAGGGGAGTATGTTGTGAAAGTTGAAGGGAAGAAAGTCGGAAAAGTAAAAATTACTGAGAAGGGAAAAACCAAGGTTGAGACTGGCCGTCAACCGTAAAAACAACCGTACAATAAACGTGAACGGGGTAGTAACTTAAAAAACGAAAAAGAATGAAAGGAAAACCAAAAAAACCGTCTAACCAAATATGGCCTGTCATTGGTCACTTACTTTAACCTTCCCCTCTGGACACAAGTTTGACCCCCTGAAAATAGATGAAAGTCCGGTCGCTGAAGCGCTTTTTAAAGAACATTAAACAGAAATAAAAAAATATTTCCTGTTATGGTTACTGCGAACAAATATTGCAGAATGATAAATAGGCATGGTATGATTTGCCCATGAAAAAAATATGTATTCTTTTAGTGTTATGCTTTATTTGTGCTTCCGCGCTTCCGGCCCTGGCCCGGCGGACACCGGGTCAGGATTGGCAGGAGCTGGAGACCGAGCATTTCATTATTATTTATCCAAAAAACAGCGCCCAGGCCGCGGCGCGGACTGCTGCTATTGCCGAACAGGCTTATCCCAAAGTACGCGATTTGTTCGGATACGCGCCATTTGGACAAACCCCAATTGTTCTCAATTCCAGGCGTGATGTGGCCAATGGCTACGCGCAATCCATTTGCCGCAAGCTCGAATTTTATTTAACCTGTCCGATCGGTAAAGGGTTTGGCCCGGGTGATGCCACCTGGCTGGAATCCTTGCTGTATCATGAATACGCCCATCTCTGTCATGGTATGCGCGACGAAGGGTTTTCCGGTATTTTAACTTCGCTTTTTGGTGAAGTGCATGGACTCAATTTTATGGCTCCGCGCTGGTGGGTGGAGGGAATGGCTATTTATTCAGAATCCACGCTGCTGCCGGGCGGACGCGGTCACAATACGTATCACCGCATGAAATTGGCTGCCAATCTGCTTTCTGAAGCGCCCTGGTCTTTAAGCCAGATTGGTGTGTACCCGAGATTTTCCTTTCCCTTTGATCGGGTCTATGTGCCGGGATTTGATCTTATTCATTATTTAAGCAGAACAGTCAGCAATCCCAAAATGCTGGACCAGCTAAGCAAAGAGCAGAGTGTTTGGCCCTTTTTTGGTTTGGGTTATGTTTGGCGGCAAGTGACTAATCAACATCCGGAAGATATATGGCAAGCATTGAAAATAGAAAAAACCAGAGATTTTCATAAAATCTACGGCCAACCGCGTTTGCCCCTGCCCAATGCCGTGGCGTTGACTTCTGCTGTTGAAACTCAGTATCAGCAGCCGCAATGGATAGCTGAAAATAAAATTCTGGTGTATCGGCAGAGCATACCGACAGACTCGGGTTTTTTCATTATTGATGTGCCCAGTGGGAAAGAAACGCCGCTGTATCAACCGGATCTATTACGCGGTCAATATACCTATGCTGCCCAATCGCAAACTCTTTATTTATCCCGTTTGCTGTTGGATGTGCTTTATGGTGATGCGTATATTGCCGACCTTTTTTCTGTATCCGAACAGGGAAGGGAAAAGCGCCTTACTGAAAACGGACGTTGCTGGTCGCCAACAGTCAATTCTGACGGGGAAATTGTCTGTGTGGTTAATCAGCAGGGAGTTACTCGCTTGGGAAAGGTGAATAGCAAGAGCAAATCCGTACAGCTGATACCCGGTCCGAAGGGAGCTGTGTATCTGGCTCCTGCCTGGTCTCCGGATGGCATTCAATTGGCAGCGGTGGTTCGGATTGCCGGAAAACAGGATGTCTGTCTGGTGGATATTCAATCCGGCAAACTCACGCCGATCACAGGTTGGGATGAAGCCGGTGATTTTGATCCTACCTGGTCGCCGGACGGGAAATACCTGGTATTTGTTTCAGACCGGAACCGGACGCATCAAATTTTTGCTTATGAACTTGCCGCGGAAAAACTATATCAGATTACGGATGCCTATCTGGGAGCTTTTGATCCGGCAATTTCTACGGATAATAAAAAAATAGCCTTTGCCGAGTATCAGCCTGGAAATCATCAGCAGATTGTAGTGGCTCCATTTGAACCCGGTACTTGGATCGCAGTCAACCTGCCGGAAAAGCAGAGGCAACCGCAAGCGTCCGAACTTTTCGATTTGCCACCTGCACAGGGCCGGGGTTACTCGGCGTGGAAACATTTGCTCCCGTCATTTTGGGTACCCATGGCCGGTATGGATCAAGACGGATGGCTATGGGGCATTGCTTCCGGCCAACAGGATCCTTTGGAGAATCATAGGTGGATCGGACAGATACTCTGCCAGCCCACTAGCGGACAAGTCTATGGTGAAATTTCCTACCTTAATTCAGAATTGCCCTTTTTACTTACCCTAAGCGCTTTCCAGCAGCCACAATCGCGCTGGGGACAACCGGGAGTGGAAGAAGACACAGCGCGTTATTGGGCACGGACCCGGGGATTCCGGTCGGAAGTGCGGTTGCCTTTGTTGTTGCGACAAGCATTGGATACGCGGATTACGGTTAATCTGAATACTGCCTATGAAGCCTATAAAATTCTTGAGGCTGATCCGCGCGCTTTCCCGGGTGATGAATTCATCGGATGGCAGGGCGGCGCAAGTTTTAGTTATCTTTGCCAACAACCCAAAGATTTGTTTCCGCGCTCAGGATTTTCCCTGTTTAGCCAAGTATCTGCCGCCTTGCAGCCCAAAGCCTATGACGGCCGCCGGTTATACGGCAGCAGTATGCTACATCTGCCTTCGCCTCTGGCTCAACATGCGATTACACTGAGTACCAGAGCCCTGGCCCAAGCAGGTATTTTTCCAAGTGTGAATACCAGCACAACACCACAGGGGTATGCCGGAGGACAATTCAATTCCGGATACAACCTGACCTTTGCTGCCGGATACCGCTTTCCGTTGTGGTATATTGATAATGGTCTCGGTTTGTGGCCGGTTTATTTTCACGATATGTGGGCAGAGGTGTTTTGTGATTGGGGAGCAGGCTGGGATGGTTATATTGATACCGCCCAATGGTTGGAAAAATCAGTATATTCCACTGGACTGAAGCTGCATTTGGATATGGAACTGTTCTGGTATGTTCCGTCCCGTCTGAATGCCGGGCTGATTTTCAAACCCCAGGAAGACGAATTACTACTCACCTTGGATATGGATATTGGTTTTTAAGATATTTACTGGTTAAAGCGCACGGGAAATTGTACAATTCGAAACATAACTGCATTATTTTTCCACAAGATTGGATACTCAATATGAACAATTTCAACGAAAAAGTTAGTTTTATATGGCAGGTAGCTGATTTATTACGCGGTCCTTACCGGCCTAACCAATACAAAGACGTTATACTTCCCATGACAGTTTTAAGGCGTTTGGATTGTGTGTTAGAACCTAACAAAGAAAAAGTCCTGGCCAAATACCAAAGCATCAAGAGCGGAAAAGTAAAGAATCTTGAGCCGGTTTTAAACCGGGTTGCCGGACAATCATTCCATAACATCAGCAGATTTACCTTTGAAAAATTAAAGGACGATCCTAATAACATTGCAAAAAATCTCAGCCATTATATTAAGAGCTTTTCCAAACGCGCCCGGGAAATAATCGACCATTTTGAATTTGAAAAGCATATTGCCAAGCTGGATGAAGCGAATCGGTTATATTTACTGGTCGGCAAATTCTGCGAGATTGATCTTCATCCCAAGGTTGTGCCTAATATTCAAATGGGGTATATCTTCGAAGAATTGATCCGCCGTTTTAATGAAGCCAGTAATGAAGAAGCCGGCGATCATTTTACTCCCCGCGAAGTCATCCGCTTAATGGTGGACTTGCTATTTCTGCCTGATAATGAAATTTTAACAACCAAAGGGATAATCAAGACACTGTATGATCCGGCTTGCGGCACAGGCGGTATGCTTTCAATCTCTGAAGAATATATGCGTGAACTAAATCCGGACGCCACTTTAGAAGTATTTGGCCAGGATTACAATGACCATGCTTATGCTATCTGCGGATCGGATATGATGATCAAAGCTCATAGCATGGAAAATATTCATTTTGGCGATAGTTTTACCAATGATAAGTTACCGCAGCATCAATTTGATTACATGCTGGCTAATCCGCCTTTTGGTGTGGAGTGGAAGCCTGAAGAACATGAAATAAAGAAAGAAAACCAAGAGCAAGGGTTTGGCGGGAGATTTGGAGCCGGGTTGCCGCGCATTAATGACGGTTCGCTGTTATTCTTACTACACATGATCAGCAAGATGAAAATCCCGAAAGACGGTGGTACGCGGCTGGCTATTGTGTTCAATGGCTCGCCGTTGTTTACCGGTTCTGCGGGTTCTGGTGAAAGCGATATCCGAAAATGGATTATTGAAAATGACTGGCTGGAAGCGATTGTGGCCATGCCTGACCAGCTTTTCTATAATACCGGGATATCAACATATCTCTGGATTATTACCAACCGCAAACCATCCCGGCGAAAAGGAAAAATCCAACTTATCAACGCAGCCAGTTTTTTTAAGAAAATGCGGAAAAGCCTGGGTAACAAACGCAATGAAATCTGTGAAAATCAACGGGCGGAGATAACCAGGCTCTATGGAAATGCTAAAGAAAACGAGTATGTGAAGAAATTTGACAATCAGGATTTTGGATATTGTAGGATTACAGTGGAAAGACCATTGCGCCTTAATTTCGCTGTGACCCCTGAACGGATAGAGAGTATGAAATCAACTAAAGCATTTGAAAATCTGGCAACCTCCAAAAAACGCAAGCAAACCAAGCAAGCACAAGCAGAGATCGAGGAAGGCCGGAGATTGCAGGAAAAAATCATCAAAGCTTTGTGTTCCATGTCCTCAGATAAAGTGTGGAAAAACAGAGAACAGTTTCTTGAGGAATTGAAAAGTCTATTCAAGCAATCAGGTGTTGCAATTCCGGCAGCTTTATTGAAAGCTATGATCAATGCCCTGGCAGAAAGAGATGAAAACACGGATGTTTGCCTGGATAAAGAGGGCAAACCTGAAGCAGATACAGAATTACGGGATTATGAAAATGTCCCTTTGAAAGAGGATATTCAGGAGTATTTCAAGCGCGAAGTTCTTCCGCATGTGCCGGACGCATGGATTGATGAGAGCAAGACCAAGGTCGGATATGAGATTAATTTTAACCGCTATTTTTATAAATACACACCGCCGCGGCCTTTAGAGGAAATAGAAGGAGAATTGAAGCAGATAGAGAAAGAAATCGCGAATATGTTGGCAGGGGTGGCGGAACAATGAGCGCGCGACTCAATGCGAAAATTGATGAAATGCGGAGAATGCCAGGCGAAACAGAATGGTTTGAATTTAAAGTAAGTAATTTTAAACCACAGCAAATTGGAGAATATATTTCCGCTCTTGCCAATTCAGCTTGTCTGAATTCGAAATCAAAAGGGTATTTAATATTTGGGATCGAAGATCAAACCCATAAAGCGGTAGGCACTGAATTTCAACCTAAAAAAGAAAAAATGGGCAATGAAGAATTAGAAAATTGGCTCATTCATTCTCTCGATCCTCAGGTCCATTTTTCCATCATTGAACATATTTATCAGGAAATACGCCTGGTTATTTTTGAAATTAACGCGACACAAAATCGGCCTGTGAGTTTTAAAGGACAAGAATATATTCGTGTGGGTTCGTATAAAAAAAAGTTATCGGATCACCCGGAAAAAGAGCAGATGTTGTGGCAGAAAATGTTGTCGCAATCTTTTGAAGAAGGAATAGCAAAACATAATGTGACAAGTGATGAAGTTATAGAACTTATTGATTATCCAAAATACTTTAGATTAATGAACATTCCCTTGCCGGAGAATAAAACGGCAATTTTAGAAAAATTGTCGGAAGAGAGGATAACCAAGAGATTAGGAGATTTATATGATATTACTAATCTGGGCGCAGTATTATTTGCAGTTGATCTAAGCAGTTTTTTAAGTATTGCTCGTAAGGCTGTACGGGTTATTGTCTATAAAGGAAAAAACAGACTTCAAACAATAAAAGAACAGATTGGGAGCAAAGGATACGCAACCGGTTTTGAAAGGCTTGTTGATTATATAAATGACAAACTACCTGCAAATGAAATTTTGGGAAAGGCATTGCGGAAAGAAGTCAAAATGTATCCTGAAGTTGCTATTCGGGAATTGGTCGCAAATGCTCTAATACATCAGGATTTCAGTATTTCCGGAACAAGTCCAATGGTTGAAATATTTGATGACAGGATTGAAATCAGCAATGCCGGAAATCCGCTTATTGATCCCTTGAGATTTATTGATCATCCACCACGTTCAAGGAATGAACAGTTGGCCTCATTTATGAGAAGAATAAATATTTGCGAAGAACGAGGAAGTGGTATTGATAAAGTAGTTGCTTCGACGGAAGTCTATCAGCTGCCCGCACCTGAATTTATTGAGGGAGATGATTATGTTAAAGCAATTTTGTATTCCGCAAAGTCATTTAAACAGATGAATAAACCGGAAAAGATCAGAGCGTGTTATCAGCACTGCTGCTTAAAGTATGTAACGAACGAGGTTATGACTAATCAAAGCTTGAGAAAAAGATTTAATGTAAGCGAAAAAAATTATTCTCCTGTTTCGAAAGTTATTTCAGATACTATTGAAAATCAATTAATTAAGGAGTCCGACCCGGATAATAAATCAAAAAAGTATGCGAAATATATCCCGATCTGGGCCTGAATTTGTATTTGTTTTATGTTTTTTTTGTAGGTTTATTTAGTCGAAAAATAATGAAAAATATTGAAAATTAAGGATATTCTTATGTGATAAGTAAATGGAAGTTAAGTGAGGTTTGCAAAATCAATGGTAAGAAATGCGACCGCCTCGGCTACCCTTGCAGGAGAGCTTCAGGGGTTCTTGGCAGCGAGGTGGATAACAGCTTGGCGCTGAAGGTAAGCATCCAAGTAAACGTAAGTGTCTTGTTTGGATTGGAGGTTGGGGCTTTCGCGGCATTTGCCAAGGAGGTTCTGATGATCAATTCATTCGTTGAATCATGCGTTTGGTGCGGGGTGGCGTTTCTGCGGGGCCATAGTGGGACACTTCCAATCCAGATGAGAGACTATCGTTTATAAAGATGTTTGCCTGCACCAAGAGAAACTAGAGGGGTGCAAGTCCTCTCCCTCGCACCAGTTGTTCTATAATGCTTTGCGAATTGTTAGGAAAATCAATGCATTGGTATTGGCTCAAGGAGTTAGAATGCTAAAAAAGAAAAAGAATAAAAAACCAACTGATATAGAAAATCAGTCTATATTGGCCGAGACATATGGTCCAGGCTATAAAATGATTCGTTTAACAAGGGTGAAGGACTCAAAGAATCCTAACACATTAATAGACCTACGTCTTTTTCAGCGTGGTTCTGATGATGATGGAGAGGATGTTTATTATCCGACAAAGAAAGGTGTTCAGATTAAAGAGGAACAATTCCAGCGTCTGATTGGTAAATGGACTCTTGTACCTACTCTTCTGTTTCATCCATTAATCATTAAAAAGTCGTATCCATCACTAAAACGCGAAGAATTTGATACCGCAGTTTTTCAAGCATTTAAAGCTGTTGAAGTACGAGTTCGTAAAGCAAGTGGTTTGCCTGCAAGTCATGTTGGCACAGCGTTGATGCGTAAGGCGTTTGATATTGAATCAGGCCTACTCACAGATAATTCGGCGCCTAAAGCTGAAAGAGAGGGTATGGCACATTTATTTGCAGGTGCGATAAGTTGCTATAAGAATCCACATAGTCATCGTGATGTTGAACTAACATTTAATGAAGCATTCGAGATGCTTCTAGTTGCAAGCCATTTGTTAAGGATTCTTGAACGATTAAATAAAGGTAATAAAACGTGATGCAAATAAAAGCCTATCAAAAATATAAAGACTCTGGGGTTGAATGGTTAGGCAAAGTGCCAGACCATTGGGATGTTAGGAAGTTAAGATATCTTTTTAATATTAATAAAAATATAGCTGGCCAAGAAGGCTATGATGTGTTGTCAATCACTCGACAAGGAATAAAAATCAAGGATATTGAAAGTAATGAGGGACAATTATCCTCGGATTATTCGAAATATCAAATAGTTGATATTGGTGATTTTGCAATGAACCATATGGATTTATTAACTGGTTATGTTGATATTTCATTATACCGTGGAGTTACAAGCCCAGATTATAGAGTGTTTTCCATAAAAAACAATTTAACATCGGATTCCAAATATAATTTGTACCTTCTGCAATTATGTTACCAGCACAAATTGTTTTATCATTTGGGGCAAGGTGTGTCCGGTTTTGGAAGATGGCGGCTTCCTAGAGAAGAATTCAATAATTTTAATTTTCCATTACCACTTCTGGATGAACAAAAAGCTATCGCTTCCTTCCTCGACCGCGAGACCGCGAAAATTGATTCCCTGATAGCCAAAAAAGAAAAACAAATCGAATTGCTTGAGGAAAAACGCGCCGCCCTCATCCATGAAGCCATTCAAAATGATGCCACTAAAGATTTGCGAATAGGTTATATCGCTGACCAAATAAAACGGCCTATCAACAGGAAGAATGACGAGATTTATACGCCCATTGGTTTGTATAACTACGGACGAGGCATTTTTCATAAGGAAGCAACTTCCGGATCTGAGTTGGGAGATTCCGATTTTTTCTGGATCGAATCAAACGACCTGGTTCTAAGTGGACAATTTGCTTGGGAAGGAGCTGTAGCCCTTGCGAGGGACGATGATGCCGGTTGTATAGTTTCGCATCGTTATCCTGTTCTTCGTGCTAAGCCTAACCTCATGGAAACGGCATATTTGTTCGCGTTTTTCACAACCAAAACGGGAGACTTCTTGCTTAATGAGCACTCTCGTGGGGCGGCAGGCAGAAATCGACCATTAAATGCTGGAACTCTACTAAAAGAGAATATCCCTGTACCACCGATCGCAGCGCAACACAAAGTCTCTGAATTGGTATACTTTGAGCGAAAGTTTCGCAAAATTGTTGCTGCATCCATCGATCTACTCCGCGAATACCGCACAGCTTTAATTTCTGCTGCTGTTACAGGGAAGATTGATGTGAGGGATGGAGCATAATATGGTACTTATACGCATCACTCAAAAATTACAAAAAGAGTTGGGGATAAAGACGGCAGATTTGGTAACTCTAGAAAATCCACCTGATATTTTTCAGGAGTGGTATGCCCATGTATTTATTCTTGAACGAAAAAAACAGATCATATTTGTTGAAACGCAAACATTATTTACATTCTGCGTTCCAAACCTCCCGCGTAAAGATATCAGAGAGCGTCTGTCAGAGATTTTTGAAAAAGGATTAGGCAAGGCTCTTTATATAGAGGGCCTAAGCGGCGAAGCTGTAACCAAATTAATGGATTTGTGCCGTGGCCAGAAGGTTTTTGCAAAATCTGAAAACCGCCGCACGATCGGTGCGATGAATGAGTTTGTCAAACAGCATAAAAATTCATTTTACTACCAGGATAGGTCAATGGATACCCAGGATAGGTGTAACAGGTATATGCCCATGCACGGGTTCCCAAGTGCATCCAAGGAATTTCAATTTCCAATAGAAGTGTTCGCCGAAAAGATTAAAGAAAAGCATGGAATTGATTTTATACCAAATAAAAGTACCACTATGAGTCAAATATTTACCGGGAATCATTTGGAAAGCTAGAAATAGCTGCCAGGCACTGTGAGCATTGATTTCCGCCGCAGTCACGGGCAAAATTGACGCGAGGGGAGAGAAGGTGGCGTGAAGCATCCGCGTGAAAAATATATATTCCATATCACTCATATACGTAATCTGCCTGGTATCATAAGAACCGGTGGTCTGTATTGCGATAATGAAAGGCTAAGCCGAGGGATTAATAATCTGAGTATTGCCCATCAGGAGATAAAGGATCGCAGGGCTAGGAGACAGGTGTCGGTAGCTGCCCACGGAACGGTGGCGGATTATGTACCGTTTTATTTTGCGCCGCGTTCTCCGATGTTATGCGCAATTCATCACGGGAATGTTGTGGGTTATCAAGATGGCCAGGAAAAAGTCGTTTATTTGATTACTAATATTACTGAAGCCTGCAATTGCGGCCAGGCATGGTGCTTTACAGACGGTCATGCGGAAATGCTGCCAAGCGAGTTTTATGATGATCTTAACCAGCTTAGTCAGATCAATTGGAACGTGATGCGGAGCAAGTATTGGAATGATACCCCGGATGCTCCCGACCGCAAACGCCAAAGGCAGGCGGAATTTTTGGTCCACAAGTGTTACCCTTGGTCGAAAGTTTTAGCCATTGCTGTGATGAATAATATGGCAACAACAGAAGTTGAGAAACATATTTCTATGGCTGATTTCAAGCCGCGAATTGTGGTAAAATCGGGATGGTATTTTTGAGGGGGAGCCATGATTGAGTTTGAAAAAGGTAATATTCTGGATGCGAATACCGAAGCCATTGTTAACACGGTAAATACCGTGGGGATTATGGGCAAGGGGATTGCTTTGCAATTTAAAAAAGCTTTTCCGGAAAATTATGAGGCATATAAAGAAGCATGCGAGGCGAAAAAGGTCAAAATCGGGAAAATGTTTATCTATGAGCCTCATTTGGCTTGCGGACCACGGTATATTATTAATTTTCCGACCAAAAGCCACTGGAAAGCTAAAAGCCGGATTGAGGATATTGATAGCGGCTTAGAAGCCTTGGCACAAGAAGTCATTTTGAGAAATATTTCATCCATTGCCATTCCGCCGCTGGGCTGTGGCTTGGGGGGGTTGCGTTGGTCTGAGGTTAAACCAAGAATAGAAGCTGCGGTTGCTTCTTTGAAAAACGTCAATGTGCTTGTTTTTGAACCTTCCGGTGCGCCTCAAGCAAAGGAAATGAAAAACCGTACTCAAAAACCAGGAATGACAATTGGCAGGGCGGCGATTATTGGTTTGATGAACCGCTACAAAATACCCGGGTATGACTACCGGTTGTCCTTATTGGAAATTTATAAATTGGCTTATTTTTTGCAATCAGCCGGCGAGGCATTGCGGTTGAAATACCGGAAAGGCAGCTATGGTCCTTACGCGGACAACTTGCGGCATGTTTTAAATGTAATGGACGGGCATTTTATCAGTGGTTATGGGGACGGACAAAATAAGCCGGATGTTGAAATATCCTTGCTGGACGGTGCTGCACAAGAAGCTGAAAAGTTTTTAGGCGATTACCCGGAAACCTTTAGGAGGTTTGAAAAAGTAACCGGGCTTATTGAAGGTTTTGAAACACCTTATGGAATGGAATTGCTTTCCAGTGTTCATTGGGTAACGCAGGAAGATCCGGCTGCCGCTCAGGATGCGGAAGTGGCTATTCGACATATCCATGCCTGGAGCAACCGCAAAAAGAGGATAATGAAACCCAGTCATATCAATGTTTCCTGGGATCGTCTTAAGGAAAAAGGCTGGATTTGATGCCGGCACCTTATCAGGAAAAAGATTTTGAAGATGTGATTGAAGATTATTTAATCAAAAAGGCCGGCTATTGTAGGGGCGGTTCGCGAACCGCCCCTACAGATAAAGACGCCTTTGACCGCATCCGCTGTCTTGATCCGAAAATCCTGCTTTCCTTTATCCAGGAAACTCAGCCCAAAGAATGGGCCTATCTTGAAAACCTGCAAAAGGAAAAAACAGAAGAAACCCTATTGGATGATCTGTGTAGGGCATTGAACTCCGAGCATGAAGGTTGTTTGAAAGTTTTGCGCCATGGGTTTAAATGCTTTGGCAAAACCTTTAAAGTGGCTTATTTCGCGCCTGCCAGCGGTCTTAATCCCGAAACGCAGCAGCTTTATAAAGATAACCGTCTGACCGTTACCCGCCAGCTTCATTACAGCGATAAATACGAGAAAAGTATTGATCTGGTTTTAAGTCTTAATGGTTTGCCCCTGGTAACTGCTGAATTAAAAAATCCCCTGACCGGACAGACGGTGCAGCATGCCATACACCAATATAAAAATGACCGTGATCCTAAAGACCTGTTTTTTCAATTCAAGAAAAGAACC
>JAGLMY010000055.1 GCA_023139775.1 bacterium | reverse complement strand
AGCACTGTGTTTTTGCCTTTTAATAAAGGCCGGGATAAAGGCGCCGGTAATCCGGACAATCCTAATGGACATAAGACTGCCTATTTGTGGGAAGAGATATGGCAAAAAGACAGATTCCTGGACATTCTTGCCCGGTTCATTCATTTGGGAATCAAAGAAAAGAAAATTGAAGGGAAAAAGATTAAAAAAGAAACCATGATTTTTCCGCGCTATCATCAATTAGATGTGGTAAGGAAATTGATTGCTGATTCCGCGGAAAAAGGCACTGGTCAGAATTATTTAATTGAGCATTCAGCAGGCAGCGGCAAGAGCAATTCAATTGCCTGGCTGGCCCACCACCTGTCCAGTTTGCACAATGAAAATGATGAGAAAGTCTTTGACTCAATTGTGGTAGTGACGGATAGGCTGGTATTAGACCAGCAGCTACAAAATACTATTTATCAATTTGAACATAAACAAGGTGTGGTGCAAAAAATAGACCTCGATTCAACACAGCTTGCCAATGCTTTGTCCGGCGGAACACCGATTATCATCACGACCTTACAAAAATTCCCTTTTATTACCGAGAAGATCGGCGATTTGCCTTCGCGGAGATACGCTGTGATTATTGATGAAGCGCATAGTTCGCAAAGCGGAGAGACGGCAACCGAGCTAAAAGCTGTATTAGCCGGTGCGGATATTAAAGCAGCAGCCAAAGAGGAATTTGAGGAGGAAGGATTAACAGATCAGGAAGAAGAAATTATAAAAACCATGGCGAAACGGGGGAGACAGCCGAATATCAGCTTTTATGCTTTTACTGCCACGCCAAAATATAAAACTATGGAATTATTTGGATGTCCGGGTACGGATGGAAAACCGGAAGCATTTCATTTGTACAGCATGCGCCAGGCCATAGAAGAGGATTTTATTCTTGATGTGCTCAAGAACTACACCACGTATAAAACCTATTACCGTTTGATTAAATCAATTGAGGATGATCCGGAAGTGGACAAAAGAAAGGCTGCTAAAGCTCTGGCACGGTTTATGAGTCTTCATCCGCATAATATTGCCCAGAAAACAGAGATCATGATTGAGCATTTCAGAACCTTTGTGAGACACAAGATCGGCGGCAAGGCCAAAGCCATGGTAGCAACATCATCGAGATTACATGCAGTCAGGTACAAACTGGCTTTTGATAAATACATTTCAGAAAAAGGCTATAAAGATATTAAAACATTGGTGGCTTTTTCCGGCACAGTGGTTGATCCTGATCTGCCGGGTAAGGAATATACGGAAGTTTCCATGAATAATAGGATTAAAGAAAAGGAATTACCGGAGAAGTTCGCGACAGATGAGTATCAAGTCCTGCTGGTAGCAGAGAAATATCAAACCGGATTTGACCAGCCTCTTTTGCACTCCATGTATGTTGATAAACGATTATCCGGCATTCATGCAGTGCAAACCCTTTCCCGCTTAAACCGGACACATTCAGGCAAGGATGATACTTTTGTGCTGGATTTTGTGAATGATCCGGAGGAAATTTACGAGGCATTTAAACCCTATTATGAAGAAACGTATGTAGGCGAACAGGTAACAGTCAAGCAGTTATATGAAATACAGGCCAGGCTGGATGATTGGCAGGTCTATCATAAGCAGGAAGTTGAAGAGTTCTGCAAAGTTTATTTTCAGCCAAAACGACAACAAATGCCGCAGGATCATGCCAGGATGAATGCCTGTCTTGACCCAACAGTTGGTCGTTTTAATCAAATGGATTTGGCGGAAAGAGAAGAATTCCGGAAAGTTCTGTTTGCTTTTAAAAACCTATATGCCTTTTTGGCTCAAATCATTCCATTTCAAGATACAGACCTGGAAAAACTGTATACCTATATTCGATTTCTGATAACCAAGCTGCCTAAAAGAGATTATGGGCCTGCCTATCATTTTGATGATGAGATATCCTTGAAATATTACCGCATTCAAAAAATCAGCGAAGGATCAATTGATCTTCGGGTTGCAGAAGATAGTCCGCTATATGGACCTACGGATGTTGGGACCGGAAAGATTCATGAGATGAAAATACAGCTTTCTCAGTTAATTGATTTTTTGAATGAACAATTTGGCACAGAATTTAAGCCTGCTGATCAGTTGTTCTTTGACTCGATTATGGAGGACGCAATAGCAGATTCCAATATCCGCCAGGCTGCGAAAGCGAATACCATGGATAATTTTGGCTATGTGTTTTTGAAAGCTTTGGAAGGATTGTTTATCGAGCGCATGGATCAAAATGAGGAAATAACCGCCAAGTTTATGAATGAAAAGGAATTTCAGCGAATTGTCGGAGAAAGCCTGATGAAGCAAGCCTATGAGCAGATACGTACAGAGCAATCTGCGCCCTATTCTATTGGATAGGGTTTTGACTTTGTTTGGACAAGTATGCTTTTAGAATAACTTCAAATATGAATACAGAGTAGCTTATGCCTTTACGCTCATTAATAATTAAATTACGTCAAGATCCCGCGCAAACTGAACTCTGTCAGTACTTAGAGCAAAATGCTCAGGCCAAAGCCCGGGTCACGGGTTTGTGGGGGTCTGCCATTCCGTTTTTCTGGGCCGGAGTGCGCGAAACCCTTCGTCGTCCTATGTTGATGATCACCCCCACCTTGGAAGAAGCCAGACAATTGTATGACCGCTTTCGTCTTTTTTTGGAGCATCCGGATCCAGAACGCGAAGAACTCTTTCTCTTTCCCAGCCGGGAAATACTGCCGTACGAACAGGCGCTGACAGACATGGATATTGAAGGGGAACGCCTGGAAGTGCTTTATCGTTTGGTTCAAGGGGAAAAGTGCGTAGTTATCGCTGCCATGGAACAAGTTCGTGAAGTTTTACCGGATCCGGTCTGGTTGCTGGAAAAAACCATTACCCTAACCCGCGGCGAGTATCTGGATCGCGATAAATTTATAGCCTCTTTGTTGGAGCGCGGATATGTGCGCGAGCCCATGGTTGAAGGCCGCGGACAATTTTCCGTGCGCGGCGGCATTTTGGATTGCTTTCCACCGGCAGATCTGGCGCCCTGGCGCATAGAATTCGAGGGCTCGGAAATTGTGAGCATCCGTCGTTTCCATCTCAGGCCGGAAGCCACTGCTGCGCCCGGAACGGTTACCCAGGCTCTGATCCATCCGGCCCGGCTTTTCTCGCTTGGCGCGGAAGAAGTAAAACAAGGATTAGCGGATTTGGATCGCCAATTCGGTAAGCAGCAGGTCAATACTCTGCGGGAGAGAATGGAGAATCAGCCCCAACAACCCGGTTTGGAAAATTTTATGCCGTATTTTATGCCCACAGCGCGGCTGCTGAATTATTTTTCCGATAATGTGCTGGTGGTAGTTGATTCGCCGGGAGCTGCCTTAAAGCAAGCAGAACAAGAGGATACACGTACCCAGCGCTTATTCGGGGAGCACCGGATAAAAGAGCGCATGTTGCCCAAACCGCATGAGCTTTTTATACCCTTTGAACAGGTTGGTCAAAATTTGGAACGTATGACCTGTATTCAAACCGGCCGCTTGAAACAGAGCGTATGGCCGGAGAGCGACTCCTGTGCTGAGTGGTCAGTGGTTGTGAAAGGGACCAATCCATTGCGCGGCAATCTGGAATTGCTGATCAAGGAAGCACAGGCGCTAAAAGCCAAAGGTCTGGAATTGAATTTAGTCTCCCACAATCATTCGGAAGAGAAGCGCTTAAAACAAATTTTGGCGGAACATGCCACCCAATTGCAGGATCCTGATCTGCTGGGACATTTTACCTTTCATATTGGTCATCTGAGCGAGGGTTTTCAGTATCCGGTCTGTGCCTTTGTGCTGTTTACGGATCAGGAAATTTTTAATCGTCATCTGGGCCGGCCCCAGCCACGCCGGGTTAAAGGCAGCTTTTATCCCTCGCAACCTATCTCGGATGTATTAGAATTAAAAGTGGGTGATTTGGCAGTGCACCGGGACCATGGCGTGGCGCGCTATCAAGGTGTGGTGCAGTTGAATATTGACGGCAAGCAAAACGAATTTGTCCTCCTGGCGTATGCCGGTGAAGAAAAACTGTATGTGCCTACTGATCAATTGCGCCTGGTGGAAAAGTATATTGGTGGTGATCATTCGCCGCGTATCAATAAGTTGGGTACAGCTACTTGGGAGAAGACCAAACAACGAGTTCGTGAGTCAGTGACCGAGATGGCAGCCAAATTGCTCGATATTTATGCTGCCCGGCAAGTGCACCAAGCCCATGTTTTCCAACCGGACACAGCGCTGCAGAAGGAATTTGAAGGGTCGTTTCCCTATGAAGAAACACCGGATCAAGCCCGGTCCATTGCTGAGGTAAAAAGCGACATGGAATCCTCTAAACCCATGGATCGCTTGATTTGCGGGGATGTGGGTTTTGGTAAGACCGAGGTGGCCATGCGTGCCGCCTTCAAGGCAGCACAGGATGGCTTTCAGGTCGCGATGCTGGTACCTACTACCATATTGGCAGACCAGCATTATGCTACCTTTCAGGAAAGGATGGCAGCCTATCCCATCCGAATTGAACTATTATCCCGTTTTAAGAGTCCAACAGAGCAAAAAAACGTGCTCCGGGATATGGCCCAGGGAGCTGTTGATATTGTCATTGGCACGCATAAATTGCTGGGCAGAGAAGTAACCTTCAACAAACTGGGTCTGTTTATTTTGGACGAAGAACAGCATTTTGGGGTAGCGCAAAAAGAAAAATTAAAAAAAATAAGGACCATGTTGGATGTGTTGACTTTAACGGCTACGCCAATTCCCCGTACGCTTTATTTGTCTTTGTCCGGAATTCGGGATATTTCCATTATTGAAACACCTCCGCTGAATCGTTTGCCCATCCGCACCTATGTCATGGAATTTTCTGAGGCTGCTATCCGGGAAGCCATTCTGCGGGAAATGGCCAGGGGCGGACAAGTCTTTTTTATTCATAATCGAGTACACAATATTGGTCAGATGGCAGAACGAATTAAACGGTTGGTGCCTGAAGCTCGGGTGGCTGTTGCCCACGGAAAAATGAAGCAGGACCAACTAGAGCCCGTAATGGAACGCTTTATTGCCAAAACCGAGGATATTCTGGTCTCCACCACGATTGTGGAATCCGGCTTGGACATGCCCAACGTAAACACGATTCTAATCAATCGGGCCGATGCCCTTGGCATTGCTCAGCTTTACCAACTGCGTGGCCGGGTCGGGCGCGCGGATCGCCAAGCCTATGCGTATTTGTTTTATCCAGTGGGCGGGGCTGTGACCGGGGACGCGGAAAAGCGGATGCTTACACTCCAGGAATTTACTGAATTGGGATCTGGAATTAAGATCGCCATGCGGGATATGGAAATTCGCGGTTCCGGAGATGTCTTGGGAGCTGAGCAATCAGGTCAGGTTACAGCTGTGGGTTTTGAGACCTATTGCAGTCTGCTGGAAGAAGCGGTTCAGGAACTGCGCGGCCAACGGCAGGAAGGACCGCGGGAAGTGAAAATATCCATCCCGGAAGATGCTTTCTTGCCTCCGGAGTACGTGCCGGATACCATGACCAGGCTTAATCTCTACAAGCGATTGTCCGGTGTGAAGAAAACTCAGGATTTACAGGCCTTAGTCAAAGAAATAGAGTCTCGTTTTGGCGCTTTGCCTATACCGGCCCAAACCCTGGTCCAGGTCGCGGAAATTCGTCTTTTAGCCTTGCAAATCAATATCCGGGAAATCCAGGTTGGGCAACAGGTCATGAAGTTGCTCTGGCCGCGTTACTATCAACCGGCCGCGGATTGGGTAAAACGCTTATTTGGAACCGCAAAGCGTCGATTACGCTTTATTCCAGGCGAGCAACCCGGGTTGGAAGTGGGGATGCCGGCGAAGGATTTGCTTTCCGGGGTTAAAAAGTTCTTGTCTGAATTAATTTCCATGTGATATAAACATATAGCTATTTTTTCTCCTTTTTTTGCAATTTTTATTTACGGGGATAAATTAACTGCAAAACCTATTTTTTATTATCAGAGACTCGCCAGGAGAAGCCAATGAAGTGTTTTATCTATATCGCAGTATTAATAAGTCTGATTATTTCTATGACAGGGACTGTGGGTTGTGGAAAAAAAGGAGAAAAAGTACTGGCCATTGTGGGTGAACGCAGGCTAACCACCAATGATTTTGAAAGAGCATTACGGAATCTTCCTGAGAACTATAAAATTTTGGCGGAGTCTTATAAAGGCAAACACAAAATACTCGATAATTTAATTAAAAAAGAGCTTTTAGTGATTGAAGCACAACGCCGGGAATATCATAAAGACAGTACGTTAAAAAAGAAAATCAGTGAAGTCAAGAGCAAGACGCGCAAAGAAATGGATAAACAGATCGCGGGCTTGCGGGATCAGCGGGACTTTATAGAGCAGCAAGTGTATGAAAATATAATGCTGAATGAATTGAACACACATTTAAAAAAAGAAGGTTTGGCAGGTGTGAATATCAGCCAAGCGGATATTGCCGAGTATTACGCGGATTATGCCCGTAAACTGAAAATTTTAAATCCGGCAGCCAAGGTGCCAAAGCAAAAAACAGTGGCCAAACAGATCAAGGCCATACTGGTGGAAGAAAAGTTGATTAAGCAATTGGAAAAACAGAGTTCAGTTGAAATTAAGGAGACCTTATTCCGTGAAATATACGGTGATGAGAATAAAGATGTTATTATCGAGGATGCCACGCAATAGTTTGCAGCACTCATCCCTTCTAACCAAAGGTTTTTGACCATGAAAAGAATACTTTTGATCATAGGCGTAGTGGTTCTGGGCATAGGTTTGTTTTTATCAGGATTTTTCTCAAAGTATTTGACCAGGCATTTTTACCAGCCCCGCGTGTTGGTTACGGCGAATGGCAATGAGATTTTGGATGTTGATCTCAAACGTGAAATGCAGTTTCTGCAAGTCAATGAGAACATAGCTTTTTCCGACATCACGCGGGAAGATGTGTTGGACCGGATGATTAACGATTATTTGATTGTTGAGGAAGCAGCTCGTTTGCAGATTATCATTCCGGACAGTAAAATAGAAAAATATTTGAAACGGTTTTGGGAAGGATATGCTGAGGAAGAAATCGAGCAGATATTAAAAAAGCAGCAACTATCGTGGAAAGAATGGCGGGATCTCGTTAGTAAACGTTTATTGGTGGAGCAAACTATAAAAAAAGCGGTTGAAGCGCACGTGCAGGTAGGGGCTGATGAAGTGGAGGAATATTATTGGACACACTTGCTTCAGTTTTATCGGCAAGATCGTTTACGCGCCCGGCAAATTGTAGTTGAGACTAAAGCTCAGGCTGATACCTTGAAAAAGAAACTGGCTGAAGGGATGGAATTCCAGGAATTGGCCAAACAATACTCGCGCGGACCTGAAAAAGATCAAGGCGGGGATCTGGGTTGGGTGGGAAAAAGTGACCTGCCCCAGGCATTTACTAAAGTACTGTTTCAAATGCGATCCAATACACCGAGTGATCCGGTGGCAACCCAATATGGGTATCATATCTTCTTGGTGGAAAAGCGTGAGCGGGGAGGGAAAATCCCCTTAGCTGAAGCTAAAAAAAAGATTGAAGAAGACCTGCGATTGCAGAAAACAGACCAGGCCTTTCGCGTGTGGTTGGAAAATTTGCGGACGCAGGCCAATATCCAAATAAATAATCGTCGAGGAGTGAAGTAAGCATGAAAAATACAATTTGTTATATCATCATTCCGGGATTGCTGTTCGGTTCGGTCACGCAGGTGTCCGCAACGGATAAAGTCATCCCGGCCACAGAAGTCATCCAAGAGGCAAATCAAGTGGTTGCCTCCGGTCCCGCGGTAGAGATCGACCGCATCGAAATCTGGATAGCCAATGAAATTATAACAACAAAAGACATTACCGCGCCAATGAGACAGTATCGGGAGCATTTAAGTTTGAAACACCGCGGCCCGGAATTGGAAGCCAAGCTGAAAGAAACCCGCGAGCTGCATATTGAACGCATGATTGAAGGGAAATTATTGCTGCTCGAAGCACGTGAACAGGAATATGACTTGAGCGATACCATTGTGGATGAACAGGTGGATAAAGAGATTGAAAATATGCGTTCGCAATTCCCTTCGCGCCAGGCGTTTAAGGCTGAACTTGCCAAAGAACACTTGAACGAGACGGACTTTCGTAAAGAACGTAAACAGATGGTGCATGAGAATTTATTGCGGCAACGATTGTTACAAACCAAGATCCAGGAATTTAAGACCGGCGTTGAAGTAACAGATACGCAATTGCAGGAATATTATAAGCAAGCTGTGGAAAAATTCACACAGCCCTCCCGGGCGCATCTGAGCCAGATTTTTGTGGCTCGGCCTGATGTGAATCTGCCGGGAAACGTTTTCAAACAAAAATACCAGGCCGCGCGGACTAAAATCCGGCAAGCCCGGAATGCCTTGCAGGCCGGCACACCCTTTACTGAGGTCGCGCGTCAGTATTCCGAGCACAAAATAACAGCCGAAAAAGGCGGCGATATCGGATGGGTCGAGGAAGGCAATATTGGTATGCCGGAATTCGAGAAGGTTGCGTTCAAGACCTTGGCCGTAGGGAAATATTCCGAGGTGGTAGAAACGGTGCGTGGTTTTTTTATCATCCAATTGTTGGATAAACAACCTGGCGGTCAGTTGCCTTTTGAGGAAGTGCGCGGACGCATTCGAAAAGAAATGATGGCAGAGAGTTCGGATAAGCGGTATAAAGCCTGGTTGGAAACCTTGAAAAAGAAATTTAAGGTTCGACATGCCAAGGCCAAAAGCTAAAGTAGGGTAACAGATCAGTCATGGTTTTTTTTGTTTGTC
>JAGLMY010000054.1 GCA_023139775.1 bacterium | reverse complement strand
ACTGCGCAGTTCACTGACATATTACAAAGTAGGGGCGACCGGCTGGTCGCCCCTACAAAAATGTTTCAAAAGATAAGGTGAGTATGATGATAAAAGTCGGTATTGTCGGTGCCAGCGGGTATACGGGTGCGGAATTGGTTCGTTTGTTAGCCCAACATCCGGAGGTTCGTGTGACAGTGGCAACTTCGGAGACCTTTGCCAATAAAAAATTATCGGAAATATATCCGGCTTTAGGCCCAAACGGTGAATTAGTGTTGTGTCCGTTGACCCAAGCGGATTTATCACCCAAGAGCGTGGATCTGGTGTTTTTAGGTTTGCCTCATGGTGAAGCCATGAAAGTAGCGCCAAAAGTAGTAAAATCCGGAGTAAAGGTGATTGATCTGTCCGGTGATTTTCGTTTTCATGATACAACGCAGTATGAGACCTGGTATCAGCACAAACACACAGCCAAAGAGTGGGCTGCCAACGCAGTATATGGAATGCCGGAATTATTTCGGGATCAGATAAAAGCCGCATCTTTTGTATCCAATCCCGGCTGCTATGTCACAGCCGCGGTGCTGGCAGTGTATCCGATGGTGAGAGCCGGTGCCATAGAAACCAATAACATAATTGTGGATGCCAAGTCCGGGATCAGCGGTGCGGGTCGAAAAGCCAAACCGGAAACTCAGTTTAACCGGATATCTGAGAATATTATTCCCTACAAAATGGCTGGAACACACCAGCATACGCCGGAAATGGAAATGGCGCTTTCGCAGGCAACCGGACAGGATGTGCTAATTACCTTTTCGCCGCAAATGATTCCTGCCCGGCGGGGCATTTTGGTGACTGCCTATGGGAAATTGCACAAGCCTTTGACCTCGGAAGAGGTCTCGGCTGTGTTCCGGAAAACCTATGAAAATGAAGATTTTGTACGGGTTTTGGGACAGACGGAACCTTGGCCGGATCTCGCCAGTGTGGTGGCCGGCAATTTCTGTGTGGTCAAAGCGAGTGTTGACTCCCGGACCGGCCTGGTGGTTATGGCCGGCGCCATTGATAACCTGATCAAGGGCGCTTCCGGTCAGGCCATCCAGAATATGAACCTGATGCTGGGTCTGGATGAGGGGCTGGGATTACCCCGAACCGGTTTGATACCATAAAAAAACAAATAATTGATATGCAAATTTCCAGATCAAATTTCATAGAGGTTTGGTGTGTATAATTTCAACTGCTGCATTTCACCGTCCCCCAAAATATGTCGCGTATTATACCCTTGCGATAAAAATCCCTTTATGATAACATCCTACGTTCAAATTCTCACGCTGTTGGACTGTCTTGGGAGTTGCTGATTTTGGTCTGAGACCGGATCGGTTCCAAGTCAGGTTGATAACAGCGGCGGAAAAAACTAATTATATGGAGGAAGTATATGGTTAACATCTCAATGAAACAACTCCTGGAGGCTGGTGTTCATTTTGGACATCAGACTCGGCGCTGGAATCCGAAAATGGCACGTTACATCTACGGAGAAAGAAACGGGATCTATATTATTGATCTCCAGAAAACAGTAAAAAAATTAAAAGAAGCAAGTCGTTTTGTCAAAGAAAAAGCTGCCAGTGGGGAAAAAATTGTTTTTGTCGGCACAAAAAAACAGGCCAAGGATTCGGTTATGGATGAAGCCAAACGCTGTAATATGTTTTTTGTGAATCAACGGTGGTTGGGAGGAACTTTGACCAATTTCCAGACCATTAAAAAGACCATCAAGCGTATGAAAGAATTGGAGCGAATGTTGGCAGACGGTTCCATGGATTCGCTGCCCAAAAAAGAACGCTTGCAAGCTTCAAAAGAATTAGAGAAAATGGAGCGCTCTTTAGGTGGCATTAAGGATATGGATGAATTGCCAGGCGCGATTTTTGTGGTGGATACTAAAAAGGAACACAATGCCATTGCGGAAGGACGTAAATTGGGTATTCCCATTGTCGGTATTGTGGATACTAATTGTGATCCGGATGAAGTGGATTATATTATTCCTGGAAATGATGATGCTATCCGCGCAGTGCGTTTGATTTCCAGCATTATGGCTGAATCAGCTCTCGAAGGAGCTGAAGTGCATCGTCTGGAAATGGAACGCCGGCAAAAAGAAGCCGCGGAGCAAGAAGCAGCTGATACCGAGGGCGGCGAGGCAACAGTGGAAACGCCTGAAGGGGATATTAAATTAGCAGCAGATGAAACTCCGGAAGTGCCGGAAGCCACCACTGCTCCGGTTGAAGAAGTAAAAGCGGAAAAATAGATCCTACGAGTAAGCGTAAAAAAATATACCTGGTATTTATTTAGGAGGAGATTGGGCATGACTATTTCAGCAACTGTAGTGAAAGAATTGCGGGATAAAACCGGTGTCGGAATGATGGAATGCAAAACAGCACTCAAAGAGTCTGATGGAGATATGGAGAAAGCCATTACGTATTTACGTGAAAAAGGCTTAGCATCCGCGGCCAAACGTTCTGGGCGTGTGGCGGCAGATGGTACCATTGCTTCTTATATTCATGCTGGTGGAAAATTGGGCGTGATGGTGGAAGTTAACGTAGAAACTGATTTTGTGGCCAAAACCGATGAGTTTCAAGCTCTGGCTAAAGACCTTGCCATGCATATTGCGGCAGCCGGACCATCTTATGTGAAACGTGAAGATGTGCCGGATGATGTGATTCAGAAGGAAAGAGACATCTATAAAGCACAGCTGGCGGATTCCAAGAAACCGGCGGATATTATGGAGAAGATTATCGCCGGAAAATTGGAAAAATTTTATGCTGAAACCTGCCTGTTGGAGCAACCGCACATCAAAGATCCTGAGAAAAAAGTGAGTCAATTGGTTGCGGAGACAGTAGGTAAAGTTGGAGAAAATATTCAAGTACGTCGTTTTGCCCGATTTAAAGTAGGAGAGGAGTAATTCGCAACGTGCCGCAGACGCCTAAGCGTTTAAAATACCGGCGTATTTTGCTAAAACTATCCGGGGAAGCACTGGCCGGCAATGCCAAATTTGGTATTGATCATAAAAAAATCCAGTGGGTCGCTGAACAGATTAAAATACTGAACAAACAAAAAGTTCAGGTTGCTCTGGTGATCGGTGGCGGGAATATATGCCGCGGTGCGACCGCGGAAGCTCTGGGTATGGACCGGGTGGCGGCAGATCATATGGGTATGTTGGCAACGGTTATCAATTCATTGGCAGTGCAGGAACGTTTGGAAACTGTGGGAGTGCCGACCCGGGTGCAAACGGCAATAGAAATGCAAAAAATTGCAGAGCCCTTTATTCGGAGACGGGCTATTCGCCATTTGGAAAAAGGACGTGTGGTTATTTTTGCGGCCGGGACCGGCAGTCCTTATTTTTCGACAGATACAGCCGCGACATTACGCGCGATTGAGATAGGGGCGGACGTTATTTTCAAAGCCACCAATGTGGGTGGTGTCTATTCGGCTGATCCGCGCAAGGTAAAAAACGTCAAGTTTTTCAAAGAGTTAAAGTACATGGAAGTCATTCGGAGACAATTAAAGGTTATGGATGTGACTGCCATTACCTTGTGTATGGAAAACAAATTGCCTTTAGTTGTTTTTGATTTGAACAAGACGGGAAATATTCAAAAAGCTGTATTTGGACAAAAAATAGGAACGCTGGTTCATTAAACCAGGAGGTGCTCCATGTCAGCCGGTACAACCCAGGAAATCCAACAAGAAGCTGTTAGCCGCATGAATCGTGCTATTGAGGCGCTGAAACGCGAGTATTCCACTGTGCGCACCGGCCGTGCCTCAGCCGCCGTTTTAGACGCGGTATGTGTGGAATATTACGGTAGTCCGATGCCAATTAATCAAGTGGCTTCTGTGGGTACGCCGGATGCCAGAACTTTGGAAATCAAACCCTGGGATGCTAATATTTTAGCAGATATTGAGAAAGCGATTCTCAAAGCTAATTTGGGCATCACACCCATGAACGACGGTAAAGTCATTCGTTTATCTTTTCCGCCGTTAACCGAAGAACGCAGAAAAGAATTAGTAAAACAAGTGCATAAGATGGCGGAAGATATGAAGATTGAGATTCGCAATCATCGCCGTAAAGCCATGGAAGCCTTGAAAATATTAAAAAAAGAGAAAGCGCTTGGCGAAGATGAGGAAAAGGCGGCGGAAGGTAAAACGCAGAAATTAACTGATGAGTATATTGAAAAAGCGGATCATATAACCAAGACCAAAGAACATGAATTGATGGAAGTGTAAAATTGCTGTTTGGTCTGAAAGCGGAAATATTAAAAAAGCCCCCCAGCGCTGAAGTGGGGGCTTTTTTTTAGGTGAATACATGTCAGATACTGCGCGAAAATCTAAATTGGATAGAGATCAAATGCCTGTTCATGTGGCTGTGATTATGGATGGAAATGGACGCTGGGCGCAAAAACGTGGGTTGCCGCGCGTGGAAGGACACCGTGAAGGGATGAATTCGGTTCGCAGTATAATTAACCAATGCGGTGAACTGGGTATTTCCTACCTTACTTTATACGCGTTTTCAACGGAAAACTGGAAACGTCCTGGTCCGGAAATACAATTCCTTATGAATCTATTGATTGAATATTTAAAAAAAGAATTGGCAGAGCTGCACCGGCAGGGAGTCAGGATACGCATGCTGGGAACTCGCGAACGTGTTCCGGAAAAAGTATTAAAAAGTATTGATCAGGCTATTGCTATGACGCAAAATAATCGGGGTTTGCAATTAAATTTAGCCTTTAACTATGGTGGACGACGGGAAATTTTGGATGCTATAGAGCGTTTCTGCCAACAACCTTCCCGGCCGCCACTGTCAGAAGAGAGTTTTGCCGGGTTTTTATATACCGCTGATATTCCGGATCCGGATCTGTTGATTCGAACTTCCGGAGAAATGCGTATTTCAAATTTTCTTCTGTGGCAATTGGCTTACGCTGAAATTGTGGTGAGTCCGGTATTGTGGCCGGATTTTCGTGAGACGGAAATGGCAGGGGTCATCGCGGAATTTCAAAAACGTGAGCGGCGCTTTGGGGGAGTGGAGTCGAAAAGTGCTTAAAACCAGAATTGTTGTCGCCTTGATTTTTTTGCCTTTATTTACCTGGTTGATTTTTTTAACCAATCCCTGGCCTTTATTTGGTTTCGCATTCCTGGCCTTGACGATTGCCGTGGTGGAGTTAGGCAGAATGATTCAACACCGCAAGATTCCTTTTCGTTGGTGGGTGACTCTTCCCTTGGTTTTATTCATGTGTCTGGCGGCTGCCTTTTCCAAACACCTGTCCGGCGAATGGCCAAGCAATGTCTTGGCGATTTTTTGGTTGGCCGGCATTCTAGCCATGCTGCTCTTGGGAACCCATGAGATCTTATTGGGATTTAAAGAGAAGACCAGCTTTCCTGCCATCAGTGCCGGTTTGTTGACGATCTTTGCCCTCGGCGGAATCGGAACCTTTCTTTTTCTGCTGCGCTTAATGCCGCAAGGGTCGTATTGGTGGCTGATTTTGTTTGGTTTCAATTGGATTTATGACGCCGGCGCTTTGTTTTGCGGGAAATATTTTGGTTGCCGGGCATTGGCACCGACCATTTCTCCGGCTAAAACCCAGGAAGGCATGATCGGCGGTCTGCTTATTAATGTCATCGTGGCAGTCGTAGTTTATTTTACCTGGTTTCCCAAGTCCATGGGCTTTTCGTTACCTGGGTTTATGGCTTTAGGCTTTATCCTGGGGCTTTTATCACAGACTGGAGATTTGATGGAATCCATGGTAAAGCGGTGGTCTGGAATCAAAGACGCATCCAATATTATTCCCGGACATGGCGGCGTTTTGGATAAGATTGATAATTTATGTTTCACAGCGCCAGTACTCTTTGCTATTGCTTGGTGGTTGATGCCTTTATGAGTCGTAAAAAACATATTGTTCTGTTAGGTTCCACCGGATCCATCGGTCGTTCTACTTTGGATGTCATAGCACGCCATTCGTCGCGTTTTCGCGTGGAAGCCTTGGTTGCTAATCGTAGCGTGCAACGTATATACCGTCAAATTGTTCAATTCAAACCATCGTTGGTCGCGCTTTCGGATCAGCAGGCCGCCTGGCAGATTAAAAGTCAGGTAAAAAAATTAAAAAAGCGGCCTCAGGTGCTGGCAGGCTTGGAAGGAATTCGGCGCGCGGCAGTTGCTCCCAAAGCGGACTTGGTTCTGACAGCCATGGTGGGCAGTGTTGGATTGCTGCCAACCCTGGCCGCGATTAGAGCCGGTCGCGATATTGCCTTGGCCAACAAGGAAATCCTGGTTATGGCCGGAGATATTGTCATGGCTGCTGTTCGCCGGCACAAAGTAAAACTGTTGCCTGTGGACTCAGAACACGCAGCCCTGGCTCAATGTCTGCGTGGGCATGGCAATATTCCGGTGCGGCGTCTGATACTTACCGCTTCGGGCGGCCCGTTTGTAAAACTGACAAAAGCACAATTGGCCAAAGTCAGCGCGCGACAAGCGCTACAACATCCCACCTGGTCTATGGGAAAGAAGATAACCATTGATTCCGCCACCTTAATGAACAAAGGTTTGGAGATCATCGAAGCACATCATTTGTTTGGGGTGCCGTATAAACAAATTGAAGTCACCGTGCATCCGCAGAGTATTGTGCACTCCTTGGTAGAGTATGTGGATGGTTCCTGCTTGGCTCAAATGTCGAATCCGGACATGCGCTTGCCGATTCAGACCGCCCTGACAGAACCGGAACGGATTCGGCACATTATCCATCCCTTGGATTTTCAGGCTGGAATGAATTTGACCTTTCAACCGCCGGACTCAAAACGGTTTCCCTGTCTGGCTTTAGCATATCAAGCAGGTAAAGCCGGTGGGGCTGCGCCGGCAGTAATGAATGCAGCCAATGAAATTGCCGTGCAGGCGTTTCTTGATCAGAAACTGGATTTTTTGGGTATTCCCCGCACGATTGCCAAGGTGATAAAGCAATACCAGGGAAGCAAAAAAGTCGGATTAAATGAGATTATGCGCGCGGATAGATGGGCGCGAAAAACCGCAGAGGAGGCGATCGAATGCAGGTCGTGATGGTAGTGGTATCAGGGTTAGTAGCATTGGGTATTTTGGTTTTTGTCCATGAATTAGGGCACTTTTTAGTTGCTAAAGCTGCCGGAATTCGTGTATTGAAATTTTCTTTGGGATTTGGACATAAACTCTTGGGCTTTAAACACGGTGAGACTGAGTATTTAATTTCCGCCCTGCCTTTGGGCGGATATGTGAAAATGGCCGGTGAAAATCCCGAGGAAAAAGATAAAAATGAGATCAAGCCAGGTGATTATTTTTCGCGGCCGTGGTGGGTTCGTATCCTGGTATTGTTGGCCGGTCCCTTGATGAACATTATTGCCGCGATTGTTATCTTGGGGGGGTTGTATTGGATCGGGTTTCAGGTTCCGATTGCGCCACCCCAAATTATTGAGATTGCCAAAGATTCTCCGGCTCGGGCTGTGGATATTCAGTCTGGGGATATTATCACTGCCCTGGAAGGTTTTTCCACTGAAAATTGGGAAGTGTTTTCCGATCAACTTAATGAACAGAGCAGTCAAAAACCGGGACAAGTATTGAATTTGACCATGCAGCGCCAGGGAGAGACACTCACTCGCGCTGTGGTTCCCAAGTACGATGAAAAATCCGGACGTTGGCTTTTGGGTGTAACAATTGCGCCGGCTGGAACCGCCATTATTGATCGGGTTTTTGTAGGCACACCGGCGGAATTGGCCCGTTTTCAAAGCGGAGATTTGGTAGTGGAAGTTGAGAAACAGCCGATCTGGACCAAATATGATTTTCAGAAATCGGTCTGGCCACGGGCTGATCAGGAAACGCATTTTACGGTAAAACGTGGAGAAGATGTGTTGGTCTTAAAAGCCAAACCCATGACTCAGCAATTGCCTGGTCAAGGAAGGGTAGGAGTCATTGGAGTGAATTTCAAAATATCCGATCAGGAAAAAAGAATGCAGTACCCCTTTTTCAAAGCGGTTGGATTGGGTTTTTCGCAGACCTATAACATTTCCAAAATGATTCTTAATGCCTTGTGGCAGATGATCAGCGGACAAATATCAGCTAAAGATTCTCTGGGCGGACCGATTACCATTATGCGGATGGCTGGTGAAGAAGCTAAATCAGGGCCCAAAGATTTTTTATTTTTCCTGGCCGGTATTTCCATAATGCTGGCTATTGTTAACTTGCTGCCCATTCCGGTATTGGACGGGGGCAGTGTGGTCTTCTTTTTAATTGAAGGTGTGCTGCGCAAACCGCTTTCCATGAAAGTGCAGGAAATTTCCCAACAGATCGGTTTTACATTATTGATCGCATTGATGGTGTTTGCGACCTACAATGATATTTATAAAATCGTGGTTCGCTTCTTCAGCGGGGCAACGTGAGAAATCCGCACCGCAACAGAACGCGATCCGTGCGTATCGGTTCTGTACGCCTGGGTCACGGAGCGCCGGTCAGAGTGCAATCCATGACCAACACCAAAACCCAGGACGTGAAAGCAACGCTTCAGCAGATCAAGCGTCTGCAAGCAGCGGGTTGTGAATTGGTGCGGGTGGCAGTGCCGGATGCCAAGGCGGTCAAGGCGCTGGAAAAAATAGTGCGAGGCACGACCTTGCCTATTATCGCGGATATCCATTTTGATTATACTTTAGCGCTTGGCGCTATTGCCGCCAAGGTTGCCAAAATACGGATTAACCCTGGAAATATGGGACTGGACCGTTCTTTGGAAGTGGCCCAGGCAGCGGCGAAAAAGAAAGTAGCCATACGAATAGGTGTAAATTCCGGATCATTACCGGAAAAGCTGCGCCAACCGGCCAAAGGGCCGCGAGCCTTGGGGCGTCTTATGGCAAGTACTGCCTTGCATTATGCCAAGGCTTTTGAAAAAGCCGGAGTGCGGAAAATGGTGCTCTCAGTGAAAGCTTCGGATACCGCAACCACCCAAGCGGCGTATCGAGCGCTGGCAGCGACATGCCAGTGGCCTTTGCATCTGGGAATAACCGAAGCCGGCGGAGTGCTGCGTGGGAGTGTTAAAACCGCTGCGGGATTAAGTCCGTTGTTGTACGAAGGGATAGGAGACACGATCCGCGTTTCCTTGACCGCTGATCCGGTAACGGAAATCACAGTTGCCAATCTATTGCTTTCTGCCACCGGAGTGAGGCAACGCGGGGTAGATATCATATCATGTCCGACCTGCGGCCGGACGGTTTCCAAATTAAATCAATTACTAGAGCAAGTAGAAAAGGCATTAACGAATGAACCTCGCTCCTTAACTGTGGCTGTGATGGGTTGTGTTGTGAACGGGCCGGGTGAAGCGCGACACGCGGATGTGGGCATTGCCGGGACTCCGGATGGAGCCTTTATGCTGTTTTCCCAAGGACGTCTCTTGCGCCGGGTTTCGGAAAAAGGGGCAGTGACTGAATTGTTGAAAGAAGTAAAGAAACTGGCAGTAGTGAGTAAAAGATGAAAAAGCAGCGTTTGGATAGGCTGCTTTTAATAGTAGTGCTGCTAGGTGTGGGGTTGAGTCTGGCAGGATGTGGTCGCAAGTTAAAAATGATCGAGACCGATGCTGATCCCACGAGCCTGGTCTTGGATGCCCGGGGTCAATATTTGTATATTGCCTGCGAAGGCGCGGAAAAGATCATGGTCTGGGATATTCAACAAAAAGCCCGAATTGGGGAAGCTAATGTAGAGACCGGACCCCTGCGTCTGTATCTGCAGAAGGACAATCGGACCTTGTATGTGTTGTGTCAGACCGATCGTGTGGTATACAAATATTATGTTCCGGATATGAAATTATTAGAATCCTTTCCCTTGCCGGACGGTCCGTCGGCCTTTTTGAGACGCGCTGAGCAAAAGCAGATGTTTTTTTGTAGCGCGGAATCCAACGTGCTCCGTCCGTATGTGGGTAAAAATCCTATGCCCGTGGTTGAAGTTGGTGCTGCTCCGATTGATCTTGAACTGCAGCCGGAGACTGATCTGCTCTGGGTGGCCAATCACAAAGCGCAGGAACTGGTTATCGTGAATTTGGAAAACAGCGAAGTGGTCAAACGGGTGCCGGTTTGGCCTAATCCCCGGCGGTTGGTCGTTTCACCATTGGAAGATAAATTATTTGTCTTGTGTTCAGGCCAAAACGCGGAGCCGGCAGTTAGTGTGATTCAATTGGTCGACTTTTTTTATCAGACCGCAGGTTTGACCTGGCAGGCAGGAACGGGTGCGCGTGATTTTGTATTAGGGCCTAAAGGCAGAAATCTCTATGTGATTGATGAGGAACACCTCATGATTATCTCGGTGAAGACCGGTGTGAAGTTGTTGGAAAAAGAAACCGGAAAAAATCCGCAAGCATTGGCGGTGTCACCGGACGGAACCCGGGTATATGTAGCCTGCCAAGAAGAACAAGCAGTAGTTATCCACAAACTGAAAGCTGACGAGTTGATGGAAAAATAACCTGAAAGAAAAATAAAATAATTTTGTAAAAGGATACACCACAAAGGCACCAAGGCACAAAGGTTCACAAAGAAACACAAAAAAAATATTAATGTTTTATTAATGTTTATTGTTTTACACTTTAACTTAATTTTTCCTTAGTGTTCCTTAGTGTCCTTTGTGTCTTGGTGGTGGATCTTTTTAAGATATTTTATTACAAAAAAATGAGGATAAAATATTTTGACAATATTCACAGAAACAATGGGAGCTTGCCATGGATTTTAGTAATGCGAAATTTAAAGAGGTGTTCTTCGCGATTTATAATGACCTGCCGCGTGGCGGTCCGGGTAATTATGCTTCGACCGAAAAAGCCTATGCCTTAATGTCGGCATTGCCCAAGAATCCGAAAATATTGGATATTGGTTGCGGTCCGGGAAAACAAACCTTGGATCTGGCCGGCATAAGCAAGGGTGAAATAATGGCGGTGGACAATCATCAACCCTTTGTGGATCGCCTCAATGCGGCTGCGAAGGCAGCGGGTTTGGAGCACCGCGTTCGTGCGCAAAATGCGGATATGTTCAAACTGGATTTCCCAACCGAGTACTTTGATGTGCTCTGGTCCGAAGGTGCGATTTATCAAATGGGATTTGAGAACGGATTGAAAACATTGGGTAAGTTCCTAAAAAAGGGCGGTTATTTGGCAGTCACAGAAGCAGTGTGGTTGAAAGCCGATCCGCCGCAGGAAATTAAGGATAATTGGGCAGCGGAATATCCGGCCATGACCGATGTGAGTGAATGTCTCGCGAGAATAAATAATTGCGGGTATCGAATTCAAGGAAACTTTACCTTGCCCCAAGAGGCGTGGCTGGATGATTTCTATACGCCTATGCAAGAAAAGATAGCTGAGGTCAAAGAACGATATCAAGCTGATCCGGAAGCCATGGACATGATGCCGTGCTTTGAGAATGAGATTACGCTATTTCATAAATATTCAGACTATTTTGGATACGAATTTTTTGTTGCCCAAAAATAATCTAAAAAAGTAAAGAGGTAAGCTGTCAGTACCACGCTTGTAAGAAGTTATAGTTTATGAGAAAATCTAAAAGCTTAAAAATAAATTAGGAAAGGCCATGGAAGAAAAATGCGGTGGAGTAAAACTTTATTGGAAACATTGAAAGAAACGCCGGCCGAAGCGGAGATTGTCAGCCATCAGCTGATGGTCCGGGCGGGTCTTATTCGGAAACTGGCAGCCGGTTTGTACAATTACCTGCCTCTGGGATTTCGCGTTATACGCAAAATTGAACAAATCGTGCGTGAAGAGATGGATGCCGCCGGGGCCGTGGAAGTGCAGATGCCCATCCTTTCACCGGCAGAACTTTGGCAGGAAACCGGGCGTTGGTCCAAATACGGAGCTGAGTTGTTTCGAGTCAAGGACCGGCATGAACGGGATTTCGCCTTGGGTCCCACGCACGAAGAAATCATCACGGATATGGTGCGCAAGAGCGTGCGCTCCTATCGTCAGCTCCCGATTAATCTCTATCAAATGCATACCAAATTCCGTGATGAGATCCGTCCGCGTTTTGGTGTCATGCGGGCCCGGGAATTTATTATGAAAGATGCTTATTCTTTTGACCGGGATGATAAGGGCGCGGAAGATGCGTATAAAAAAATGTTTGAGACCTACCAGAGCATCTTTAAGCGCTGCGGATTACGCTTCAAAGCGGTGGAAGCGGATTCCGGGGCTATTGGCGGTTCTTTTTCTTCCGAGTTTATGGTGCTGGCAGATACCGGAGAAGAAGCCATTGCCAGCTGTACCAAGTGTTCCTATGCTGCCAATGTTGAAAAAGCCCAGGGACGGATTGCTTCCCCCAATATTCAAGAAGCTCCACAGGAAAAAAAATTGGTTGCGACACCGGGAAAACACACGGTGGAAGAAGTCGCGGAATTTTTACAGGTTCCGATCACTCGTTTGGCCAAAACCATGCTCTATTTTGCGGACGGAAAATTATATGCTGTGGTTATTCGCGGCGACCGGGAAGTGAATGAAATCAAATTAAAAAACGCTATCGCTGCCACGGAACTGGTTCTGGCCAATCCGGAACAAATTAAGCAAGCAACCGGCGCGCCGGTTGGTTTTGCCGGACCCTTTGATCTGAAGGGTATTGAGAAAGTATTGCTGGATGATTCATTGGAAGGTGCCGTTAATTTGGTATCCGGCGGAAACCAGGCAGATACACATGCGACCGGAGTCAACCTAGGCCGGGATTTTACTCCGACTGAAGTGTGCGATTTGAGGGTTGCTCAAGCCGGAGATTTGTGCCCAAGTTGCGGGGAGCCCTTGACCATTGAGCGGGGGATAGAAGTTGGACATGTATTTAAACTCGGGCTAAAATATTCACAGGCCATGAAAGCTACCTTTTTGGATGAAGCCGGCAAAGAACAGTACTGTGTTATGGGCTGTTACGGGATTGGAGTTTCCAGGATCGCGGCTGCCGCGATTGAGCAGAATCATGATGAATTCGGCATTTGCTGGCCATTGCCTTTGGCTCCTTATCAGGTTGTGTTGTTGCCGGTGGCGCCTAAAGATCCCAAGGCCAGGGAGATGGCAGAAGCCGTTTATGCGGAATTACAAGCTGCCGGAGTGGAGGCATTGTTGGATGATCGCGATGAACGGGCAGGGATTAAATTTAAGGATGCGGATCTGATCGGGATTCCACTGCGCTTGACATTCGGTAAAAGTGTGGCGGAAAACAAAATAGAGCTGAAACGCCGAGATCAAAAAGAGGCGGAATTAGTCCCGCGCTTAGGAATTGTTGCTCGAATAAAAATGTTGTGTGCGGACATGCTGAGTGCAGGAGCTTAAATGAATATTGGCATAGCAACGGATACGTATCAACCCCGCATCAACGGTGTCGTACATTCGATCAACATCTTTACACGGGAATTACGTAGGATGGGACACCGGGTAATTATTTTTGCACCGGCTTTTCCGCAGTACCAGGCGGAAGATGAGGATGTCTGGCGTTTTCCTTCGCACTATTCCGCCAACAATCCGGAGGACCGTTTGACCAATCCGTTTAGGATCGGTTCTCTCAAACATTTCCGCAAACTCCCGGAACTTAAACTGGATATTATGCACACCCATACTCCGTATCCACTGGGGATTGCCATGCTGGCCTGGGCGCGCCGGAAGAAAATTCCAACCGTGCATACTTATCATACTTTATTTGAGATGTATGTTCCGCATTATGCCAAAGCCATTCCAGAACGAATTGGCCGCTATCTGGTACAGCGGGGGTCGAGAACCTTTTGCAATCAACACAAACAGGTTGTCGTTCCTTCGCGTGCCATGGAGAAAGTGCTTCGTACCTATGGAGTACATGTGCCTATCGAAGTGGTGCCGACCGGAGTTAATTTGGCTCCTTTCAAAAAACAGGATCCTCAGCGCATGCGAAAGGAGTTGGGGTTTGGAAACAAGGACCCCATGCTGTTGAGCATGGGACGGATCTCCGGAGAGAAAAATATATCCTTTCTATTCAGGGTCATGGAAAAACTGCAAGCCACCCAACCCAGAGCGCGTTTGGTATTGGCCGGAGAAGGACCAGGCATAAAAGCGATTCAAAAAGAATGTCAACAACGCGGTTTGCAGGACAAAGTGTTGTTTGTGGGTTATGTGAAAGGTCAGGATTGGGTTGATCTGTTTGCCGGAGCAGATCTACATCTATTGGCTTCTCAAACCGAGACGCAGGGATTGGTGCTTACCGAAGCCATGGCTGCCGGAACCCCGTGTGTGACTGTTGGGGCCATGGGTACGCGGGACGTTATGTCTGAAGGAGGCGGAATTATGGTGCCCCCCAAAGAAGATCAATTTGCCGAGGCTGTCAACAAATTACTGCAAAACAGAAAATTGCTGAGAGAAAAACAGGAAGAAGCGCTAAAGATAGCCGGCAAGAATAGTGCTTTGCGACGCGCCAAACAATTAATGAGTGTATATCAAAAAATACTGTAACTACTCAGGTGGGTAAAAAAAGTATTCAAATGTTTACGTCTGGCAGGTCACTTTGGTCTTTTTTCAAGCATTGCAAAGCGGAAAACCAAGGTCCAGGCTGGTAACGGGCAATAGGGGGATATGCTTTTCTAAACCACATCTTCGCAGTTACCGCTGCTGCGCTTGAAAAAAGACCAAACCGCCCTGTTCCTTGCAGACCTGAGTAGTTACAAAATACTTATATAAAAAAGGCGTTTAGACTGTAAGCAACAGTGCTGCCGCGCGGGAGGACACATAATATGCATATTGGGGTAGTCACGGATACATTTTTGCCGCGCGTGAATGGTGTCATGAAATCCATTATGACATTTACGGAGCAATACCGTAAATTGGGACATCAGGCAACTATTTTTGCGCCCTGGTTTCCGGAAATAAAAAAAGAACAGGAAAATGGGGTTTGGCGATTTCCCTCGATTTATCTCTTTTTTAATCCGGAAGACCGTTTGCCCAATCCCTATGCCGCCGCATCCCGGAAAAAGCTGAAACAAGTCGCGGATTTAAAACTGGATATCATCCATACTCAAACGCCGTTTGCTTTGGGTTTTATGTTTGCGAAAAGAGCCAAACAATTGAATATCCCGTCTGTGCATACCTATCACACCCTATTTGAAGCCTACCTGCCGCATTATTTTCCGATTATGCCGCGGTTTTTAGATAAGCCGCTGGTAGCCTGGTATTCACGCCGGTTCTGTCACTTACATGATCAGATAATTGTGCCGTCCACCTCAATCCGGCAAGTCATGCAACGGTATCAGATAAAAACCCCGGTTACGGTATTACCCACCGGCATCAATGTCGAGCCTTTTGCCAAACTGGACGGTGAACGCATGCGCAAACAAACGGGCTTCACTTCGGGAGATATAATGCTGCTCTGTATGGGCCGGGTAGCCAGGGAAAAAAACATACCTTTCCTCTTTAACGTTTTGGAAAAGCTTAAAACAGATCAGCCTCGGGCACGTTTGGTGATTGCGGGCAAAGGTCCGGCTTTGGCTGGAGTAAAAGCGGAGTGTAAAAAGAGGAGGCTTGCGGACAAAGTAGTTTTTATCGGTTTGTTGAATCGTCGTGATTGGGCGGACTTGTATGCTGCAGCTGATCTACAACTACTGGCTTCTGTGACAGAAACTCAAGGGTTGGTGCTGACCGAGGCCATGGCTGCCGGCACGCCCTGTGTGGCCGTAGCGGCCATGGGAGTACGGGATGTAATGGCCGGTGGCGGCGGTATCGCTGTTTCCTTGAATGTGGATGAATTTTCACAGGCAGTCAATAGATTATTAACTGACAAAGCTCTGTATAAAGAAAAATTGCAAGAAGCGGCCGCGCAAGCCAAGGAGTGGTCAGCAGAAAATAAGGCCCGGCAAATGATCGAGACCTACAAAACTGTCATTGCCGGCAAGAAATAATAATATGCTGACGCCCATGACCCCTAAAAGTTTGCTGCTGTGGTGTTTTATATCCCTGGCGGTGGCTGTGGTCATTACTTTTTTGCTACAAAAATTAGTTAACCAGGTCCAAAAAACCCTGCCTACCTGGAATCTAAAAAAAGCGCAAAACCGTTTTACCCGCGTCTATCCGGGGAAAGACATCTATCAAATTGTGAGTTATATGATCCGGCGTGATCGCGCCTTTGCCAGCCTGTTGAATTTCCTGCCCTGGCAGTGTTTTATCGCTTTGTTTGTTTTAGCCACACTGTGGGCTTTTGTCATTCCAAAAGAGAGCCGTTTTTGGTTGCCAGTGGCGCAGAATCTCTTTATTTTTGAATTTATGATTTTAGCCTTGCTGCCGGCCTTCCGTTTGCTGCAGAAAATGCAGCGTTTGACCATAGCCCGTATCCAGGAACTGCTCAAACAAAAATAAAAAAAAGTGGATATTTATGAGATTGTTTTACAGCTTCTCAGTGATCAGTTACTTTTGCTGCGACATTTGCTCAAATTAAGGTTGCCTATCTTAAAAATTTCTCATAAACTAACAAAAGCTGAAAATTCAAAACTTATTATGATTATCAAGGTGAAAGTTATTAATAAAACAATAAAGCTGGAATCTATCAATGTCAAGTGACGCTGTGGGCCAAAAATTCATTGATTCTGAATTGGTTATTGGATTAGTTGGTGCTGTTGGAACCGAACTGGATAAAGTAATAGGTGTAATAAAAGATCGTTTGAGTGCTTTTACTTATAATGGAGAACCGGTCCATCTCTCTGCCGAGGTTATTCCAAAAATAATTAAACCTAAACCTTTCGATCCCAACAATAAGTGCGAAAGAACAAATGTGCTAATGGACGCAGGAAACGATGCCAGAGAATATTCAAAAGACAACTCGATTCTTGCGTTGGGGGCGGCTGCAAAAATAGGGGAAAACAGGCCTTCCGGTAAAAACCACCCCGCCTTCAAACTGCGACAAGCATACATAATAAAATCGCTTAAGCGGCCCGAAGAAGTTTCAACGCTGCGGGAAATCTATTCTGAAGGATTTTTCCTGATTGGAGTTTATTCTGATGAAGAAAGACGCTTGAATCATCTCACTGAAGATGAAAAGATGAGCAGAGATGATGCTATTATGCTGATGGATCGTGATGCCTATGAGCGCCCTCCTTATGGACAACGAACCAGCGAGACATTTCATTTGTCGGATTTTTTTATCTACCTTGATGAAAATCACGATAAAATGAAAAAGAGCATATGGAGGTTCTTGGATATAATATTTGGTCATCCATATATCACCCCTACTTTTGATGAGTATGCAATGTTCATGGCCTTTTCTGCTGCACTGCGTTCCGCTGATCTTTCGCGCCAAGTTGGTGTGGTTATAACTAAAAACAACGGAATTATTGCTACCGGAGCAAATGATTGCCCGAAATTTGGCGGAGGATTATACTGGCCCTTCTATTCAAAAGAGAAAAATGAAATTATCGATGAAAAAAACGGACGCGATCATATGCGGGGCGAAGATTCAAACGAGACTGAAAAGGAAAATATCATTAATGATATTTGGAAGCAGTTTGAAAAAAACAGAGTTCAAATTAAAGAAGAAGAACTTAAAGCAGCACTAAGAAACAGTAAAATTAAAGATATTACGGAATACGGAAGAGTGGTCCACGCTGAGATGGAGGCGCTTTTGTCATGCGCCAGGAATAGCATTAGTTCTCAGGATGCAACTCTATATTATACAACCTTCCCGTGCCACAACTGTGCCAAGCATATTATCGCTGCGGGAATTAAACGTGTTGTCTATGTCGAGCCTTATAGTAAGAGTAAAGCTGCAGAGTTTCACGATGACTCCATTTGTTTGGGGTTGGAAGGGGAAGAAGACACCTTAATACATTTCGAGCCATTTGCAGGAGTGGGTCCCAGGCGATTTTTTGATTTATTTTCGATGAACCTGAGCTCCGGCTATCCATTGAAGCGAAAAGATGATAAAGGGAAAAAAGTGGAATGGGAAAGGGATAAATCAAAACTGCGGATCCAAATGGTCCCAGATTCTTACATTGCTCGCGAGACATCAGTAACGTCGCGATTTAATATTATTCGGGAGGAAATAAAAAATGGAAACAACAATTAAAAAAGGAACAGGGCACAAACCCACCGATGACGATGATTCATTTGTGCGTCATTTGAAGAAGGCTACTGAAACCGTTCGTTCCTGGCCGGAATGGAAACAAAACTTATTGGGCGCTGCCACGCTGGAGCAACGGCAAAAAGAATTATCCTTGGAAAAGACCAAGAGTAATTCTTGAAAGACTCGAAAATAATGACATCGAAGCTGTAATAGTTTGTAATGGGTTTAGATTTAATGACGGAGCGAGCTGTTCTCTAAATTAGTTAGTTTCTGTTGCGGAAAGCGATTTTTTTTAAACATTGGCATCATCCGCATGACTTCCTAATGTCGTCATTCCGGCATGATTCTAGCCGGAATCCAGAAAATATATGTTATAGCCGATCTGCTAATATATTACAATTGTTCCAAGTTGTAGAAATTAAAACTTAGCTCCGGTAATGCGATAGACTTCCAGCAATTCCCCGCTGTCCGATAATTGCAATTCCTCAATCTTTTCTCCTCTAACCAGATTAGATGCCCTTTGAAAAATATCTCCGGCTACCATAACCACTGAAAACGGCTGGCTGCTCATCTTGCGGGTAAAATCCAGATAATCCTTTATAACTCCCATGGGCATCAAGCCTTTGGGAGTCATAAGCGATCCCTGGACTTCCCCCGATGCCACTCCCAGTGAAACATAGAGCGGGGTCTCATTTTTCCTAATCCGTTCCTTATTAAGTTCGGCCAGGGATTTCTGCATATTTACGGCGGTCAGGATAGCCCGTTGGTCATCATCGGAATGCGGGCTGGTAATTCCAAATACCGCCATAAAAATGTTTTCGCTGAATTTGTAAATTTGCCCACCATATTCAAACAGCGTAGCCATAAAACGCCGAAAATATGTCTCTAAAATCCTGGACATAGAGGCGGCATCCTGGGTGCTGGTTTGCTGGACTAAATAGCCCAAATCGGCAAACAATACCGTGACCCGGTGCCGCTTCGCTTTTTCCCCCGTCAAAACCAGGGCGTTAGTATCAACAAAACGTTCCTGCGCTTCCTTACATATATACAACTGGAAAGCTTCTTTGATTTTTTCTACATCCTTCAATTCATCCGCCACTACATCGAAGGCACCTTTAATCCTGACCTTTTCCTTTAAATCCTGGACCATCAAATTGAAGCATTCCGTCAATAAACCTATCTCATCCCGGCTCTGCACCTCGGCGGTTACTCCCAAGTCACCCCGGGCTACCCGGGCCATAGCCGCGGTTAAATTCCCGATCGGCCGGGTCACTGTTTTTGAGAGCCAGAGCGCCCCGCCAAACCCAAGAATCATCATGACAAAGGTCATAAGAATATTCCGGATTTTCGCCAGCATGATTTCACGTTTCAATGCCAGTAATGAAAATCGCAGATTTACTGTGGCTACCCGCTTATTTTCCACAATAATATCGCCGGAAATTCTGGCGGTTGCGCCCGGTGGAAAAGTATGTTGGGTCAGCCGGTTCAAAGATTCAGGACTAACTTCAATTCCCTCCAGGGAAGAATCCAAAGCCGCAGCCGTAGCCGGATTAAGGGTAAAAACCTTGACTTCTCCATCTTTAGCCAGAATTGAAATATAGAGTATGTTGGAATCCAGGTTGCGAATCACTTTTATAAATTCACGAAAAATCGGCCAAGCTACTTTTTCACCCGCCAAAGGTTCGATCAATTTAAGCGCCGCTATCATGTTGGCGGTATCGGTCATACGCTTGTCCATTTCCATATGCTTCATGTGTTCTTCCTGGAATATGGAAAAATAAGAAACCACCCCCATGATTAAAACTATTAAAACCAGAATCAGCAGGGTAATCTTGTGGACTAATCCAAATTTAGCTTTGGGTTTGTTGTTTGCCATAATATTTCTCGCCCTTTACGGGGTAATGTAAGTAAAGGCATAAATACTCCGGTCGAAAGAACCAACCACCAGCATGCCATCAGAGATAATCGGAGAGGAGTTAACCATGCCGCCCGTGGTGTACTTCCATTTCCGCTCGCCCTTTTTAGCCCGCAAAGCGTATATCGTGTCGCCCGCGCCAATGTAAACCAAGCCGTTGAATTCAACCGGCGAAGAGAGAATCTTGTTTTTCAATTTAGCTTTCCAAATAATTCCACCGGTTTGCTTGTTAAGCGCGTAAAGGTGCTTATCATTTGACCCGATAAACAGATATTTCCCGGAAAGGCAGGGGGCCGAGGAAACCCATCCCTGTACCCGGCATTTCCAGACCAATTCACCATCAGACCGGTTAAGCGCGTACACATTTTTATCGTCCGAGCCGAAATAAATTCTTTCTTGGTCTAGCCCCGCAGTTGAAAATATACGGTTTTCGGCGGCAAACTTCCACTTGATCTCTCCGCTGCCGGCATCCAGGGCGTAGAAAGTTTTACCCAGGGTTCCAATGTACAATACTCCGTTGTTTACTTTAGGACTAGCCGCCACCGGACCATCGGTTTTCTGCTTCCATATCGGAGTTCCGGTCGCAGTGTTGAAAGCATAAACATTACCATCCATGCACCCAATAAAAACCATGTTCCCAATCACTGCGGGAGAAGAAAAATGCAGGGCGCCGCCGGTCAAGGCGCGCCAGACTACTTGTCCGCTTTTTGCCTGGAGACAATATAAGTAAGTATCATCGGACCCGATGTAAACCCGGCCTTTCACTACGGCCGGTGATGAAGTAACCGGCCCGCCGGTCTTCCTTTCCCATATTTGCCTGCCGTCTTTGGCATTGATGGCGTAAACATTCGAATCACTGGACCCGATGTAAACCACTCCTCCGACCATAGCCGCCGAACCGTCTATCTGGGCACCCGTACGGTATTTCCATTGTAAATCCAGGGGTGGAGTAATCGGCTGCCCGGAGGCCGGACGGTTTTTAATATTCATCCGGAACATGGCCCAACCGGTAGCCTGGGCCGATGATATTACCGGTTTCTCCTCAGCCGCCAGCGTCTCTGTCATCGGGACCCTAGGTTTCGGAGGCACGGCCATTGGTACGGATTGGATCTTTTTCTTAACTGCCGCTATCTCTTGCTTGATTTTATCAACTTTGCGTTTGGAGCGTACCCCGCCCCGCGAGTGCAGACGGGATAAAGCTTGTTGCAACTCCATAAGTTTTTGCTGTTGTTCCTCAATAATTTTTTGCTGTTCAGCGGCCTTTTGCTGGGTTTGGGCATTTCCGGAAACATTGAATTGAATCTTAATCTCTTTCTCCTTAGCCTGCTGCCCGCATCCGAATAAAACCCCCATTACACCTACTATTAGTAAAACCGGTAAAAATGAGAGTTTTTTTATGAACATGAAAAAGGCCTCCGCGGAGTTATGGTAAAATATATTACAATAACTAAAAAATACTTATTTTAATTAAATATTACACGGGTTAATTTATATTGTCAATCCCTACTCTTGACCGTTCCGGAATTTAAACCCAAAGCACGAAGAAATAATATTTTTCTATATCTGTTGCGGAAAAACAAGTTAAGCTTGTCACCCCGGCGAAAGAGGCTGTGTCATAACTCTGTTTTTGAGCAATTTCACGAAATTTGTCATTTCGAGGTGAAGCCTGGACTAAATCATCCAGGACAGGCCGAGAAATCTCCAA
>JAGLMY010000053.1 GCA_023139775.1 bacterium | reverse complement strand
CCTGATAAATCCGCAAATCCATTGGTTGGAACTGCCGCCACATCCGGAGCATCCGGCGCGTAAATATCAGAGCTATCCATGGTTATGGTTACATCGGGATAACGAACGGTATTACCATAAATATCGCAAGTATAGGCTTGTAATGAAACCGTATCGCCTGCGGTATGCAGGTTGGGCGTGCCGAAATTATTAAACACCGCAGCAAAAGCCGGAGGCGGCGACGCGCTATACGTGCTGGAATATACATATGTTCCACCGGCGCCTACTGAGTCCGGAGTGGACATGCCGGTTACAATCGGTACCACGCGCGCGTAAGAATTGTAATCCACACTAAAGGTCTGAGATGTTCCACTACGGTTTCCGGATCCAAAATCATAATTTGTGGTCAGGAATTGAGAACCGGACACGCGTTTGTAACAATATACCCAGGCATAGGAGATACCCTCCTGCCAACGCGTAGTTTCCAGGGTCCCAAGCGCTATCGGCCAAATACTGGCATTCCCTCCACCATCGGTTTGCGCGCTTAGAGCAACACTACTATACGCGGGAAAGGGTGAAGCGCCATTCAAAGAGTCCAGGGTATTCCCATACGCATCAATCGCTACCACTGTAACTGCAAAGGGCACACCTGCTGTGGCACTGCTGCTAATAATCGCAGGATCAACAATTACATTAAACCCCTCGCCCGGCTCAGCGTGCTTGATTGGCACACGGTTTTTATCCACACCCAGCTCATAGGGTGTATGGCCATACGAATTGCTAACACGAATGGAGTGTCCGGCAGTGCTGTTCACAGTATACATGGTGAAAGTATTATTCGCTGTGTATACGCCGTCTGTCAAATTGACGTCAATTGATCCCCCGACAAAGCCGCCTTCGCCGGATATAACTGCCGGATAAGGATCACTGCACTCAATTGTGATCAGTCCATTTGCTTCAGGCGCCTGATCAGCTATGTTCCCATAAGAGTCACAAAGCATAAATTCCAGCTTAGCAATCGCGCTGCCGGCGGTCTGAACCATTGGTTGCCCTTGCACGCCAAATTCATCGGCCGGATCAATATCAGGCGTTATCCCGGGATAATGACTCATGCCCCCGGATTCAAGAATCAATAATTTGTCAGCCGTGTTAGGTTGAATTCTAAAAGGCAGACTACTATCAACCACTGACCCAAATCTAATGCTAAAATTATTATTCTCAACAGCATGGCGATTAGCACGATAAATCGTAACATTACCTTTCCAGACTCCGTTGGTAAAAGCTATAGACTGGGGGCTAATGACTTGAAAACTGAGATCATGATCAAGCGTGCATTCCAATTCAGCCGAACCGTTGAACGTAGTAGCGACAGTAGCCACATCTTCATAGGCAGTAATAGTAACCCATTGCGGCACTCCCGCGGTCCAGAGAGCCTGCATCGGATTCGGCAAAACTTCAAAATGATCAATGGAAGAAGATATAATGGTATAAGGGGTGATATAATCAGTAATACCGACATTAGAATTGTCCACAGTTATAGTATAATTTGCATCTGTAGTGAAGGTGGCGTTAATCTGTTTAATCCCACTATTCAGTGTATAAATTTGATTGTGAATACTGGAACTGTTCGGGGATGTAGTTGTCATGAATTGATCGGTGGAATAATTGATCAAATTCCAATAAGTATCCGTTGCGTATACTGTAAGGGAAAAAGGCGTTCCTGCTTTTTGAGACAAAGGCGCACCCTCATAACCATTGCCCGCAAAAGAACCTGTTCCACTACTGTCAATTCCACCCGGTCGCCATTCCAAACCAGGAACAACTGCAAACATATTGGAAGAACTATCAGGAGAAACTGTAATCCCCGGAGTTTGACCAACATAGCCGGTATAACCGGATGGAGTATCATTTTGATTATCTGATACAAATAAAGTTGCAGCAGGAATACTTGTGGTCGTAGCGCGATAAATTGTAGTACTAAAGCTAACCATACCCGCGGTAAATCCGGAAATACTCCAAAACGCTGTTACAGAAGATCCGGTATATCCAGGAGTGCCGGTCGGAATGCGCAGCACACTCTCAGTATTTGCTACGTAATCCAATTCCGGACAGGTTACGTAGACCGTACCGGCATATGTGGTAACCGGATTGTAATAAATGTCTTGAGCTGTAATATTAGTAGTATAAGTACTGCCTGCAACTTGAGCTGAGGTGGTGGAAATGGCAAAATGGTCAACTACGGTATGATATACTGTAAACGCTCCGGAAGATGTTACTCCACCCAAGCTTCCGGTCACACCCAAATCCTGGGCTGTGGTGGCCTCAATAAGGATAATCGCCGGATAGGCCTGGCCGCCGGCTAAGACAATCGGGTTCGGCGCAACGGAAGCGCCGGCGTCCGAGACCACCAGATGACTCGGAGTGGTCCCATTCCAGACAGTCAATGTTTCAGCTCTATTAACCAAGTTTCCAAAACCGTCAGTTGCCACTACTGATACATTAAAGGCCACGCCGGCCTGCTGAGGATGAGGTGTGCCGCTTCTACCCCAAACACCGCTGAAACGCTCACCGGGTGTATATGTCTGTCCCGGCATCATAACAACATACCGCATAGCCGTGCTGGCGGAAATATTAAAACTATTAGAGTCATTATCACTAATAGTGGTATTGATAATCCAAATTACATAATTCATCCCGGCTTTGCGTATGTTCAAATCACCTGAATACTTGCCATCTCCATCAAATTGTGCGCTTGACATCACAGGCGATAACGCCCAAGCTTGGTTGGCATCGGAAAGATGTGTAGTACCATTTTCCACAACTTGAAGAAAGGTAGTTCCAGGAACCGAAGTAACTGTGTTGCCAACCGCATCATAAGCTGTGATATTGAGCACTATATTCGATCCTGCGGTAGTACTACTAATCGGTTCAATATGAAAATGATCCAATGTTGCCGCCCGGGCGGAACCATTTATCACAATGAATACTAAAACCATTATGATCGGCCCTAACCCTGCGCTTAAAAAATTCCTTACATTTTTCACCATTTTTTCCGCCTCCTTTATACTATAATAATTCTCACCTCTTAGTATCACTCAGGCCTGGATTTCCTGCTTCGCAATACAGTTAAAAACATGTCACAAATATGTCACAATTATGTCCGGTAAATGGTAAGTATGCTGGAAATAGAAATTCCTAAAAATAACAGGTCAGATTCAGCCTGGCATTGATAGTAGTCAAAATATCTTTCGCGTCCCGCTCATAATAATAGTACCCCACATCCAGGCCTATGCCCCAGATACGCGCGAAACGGTATTCCACCCCTGCCAGACCGCCAAAAAGATATCGCCCCTGGCTGTAATCATCGAACTGATAGCCAAAGGCAATCCCGGCATTGTAAAATAATCCTATTCCCTTTCTTTCCGGCTCAAACCAGGTATACAGCCGCCCTTCCAGGACCATATTTCCTGCCGGGTAATCAATATTAATTTCCAACATATTTTGATCTATCGCTCCAAAAGCACAGCGATAATGTAAACCGAAATTATGCAGGCCCAGGCCATGCCGCCCTATCCTGCGCTTTGGCGCTTTACTGCCCTTGCCCAAAACATCCGGTTGGGCAACAGATCCTACCGCCGCCCGGCCGGACGCAATGTTTTTTTTCGACTTCGTAACTTTCGCCGACTTGATATTTTCTCTACTTTTGCTCAACTCTTTCATTTTTGGCTGAATACGCGCGATTATGTTTTTTTGCTCAGGATATTTCTCAAGAACATTTCGAAAATATTCCCCGGCCTTTTTAACCTCACCCGCCTTGGCGCACAAAACTCCCAGATGAAAATTAGCCACCGCTCCGATATCCGCAAAATCAGCATATTTTTCGGCAATTTCCGTATAAATTTCAAAAGCCATCTCAAGATTACCGGTTCCCATTTCCTGAAACAGGCCTTCCTGATACAGCCGCAAAGCCTGCGCCCGTATTTCAGCTTCATTATTTTTAGCCAGGCCAAGCGAAGCTGCCGCTAAAAACAAAAATATATTCAACATGATAATACTGCCAATCCTTTTCACTTGCTTGTCTCCTGTTTGCTTTTTCAATTCATGACTGCCATTACCACGCTGCCTAGTCTTCAAAACAATAGCCTTTACTGTGAACCGTAAGCAAATGTTTGGGGCGCTCAGGATTTTTTTCGACCTTTTGCCGGAGTTTTAAAATGTAATTATCCACTGAACGTGTAAGCGGAGCCTGATCCATATTATATTTCCAGACATCTTCCAGAATTTTTTCCCTTGAGACTGCCCGGCCTTTATGCGAGATAAGATATTGCAGGAGTTCCAGCTCTTTCACGGAAAAATTAAGTTTCTTTTTGCCTTGATAGGCCCGCACAGCTTTAAAATCAAAAGTAATTCCCTCCAACTCGTAATTTTCCAGCATTTGTGTATGAACTTGCGCGTTTTTCAGCCTTACTTTTACCCGCGCCACAAGTTCATGTATACCGAATGGTTTGATCATATAATCATCCGCCCCGGAGTTAAATCCTATTACCTTATCCATTTCCTGGCTTTTCGCAGTCAGAATAATCACCGGGACATGGGGATCCTGTTTTCTAAGACGTTTCAGCAGGGTAAGGCCGTCCAACCTGGGAAGCATCAGATCCAATATGATCAAATGATAATTCTCCTCCAGGGCATATTTAAGTCCCTGCTGACCGTTACGTGCCGTTAAAACCGAATAGCCGGCATCGCTTAACACATCTTCAATCGCCACCAGAATCGGCATCTCATCCTCAATAACCAATATCGTTTGCATTGGACAGACCCTCCTTTAGCCGGTTTATACTGTGATGGGAAGACACACTTTCACATTGGTCCCCTGGTTTACTTTACTCTGAATCAGGATGTATCCTTTATGGGCACGGACAATATTTTTTACAATCGCCAATCCCAGACCCACGCCTTTATATTTTTCCTCATAAGTTTTCCTGACTTGATAGAATTCTTTAAATACTTTCCTTATTTCCGATTTGGTCATGCCTATTCCCTCATCAATAACTTCAATCATCACCTCTTGTTTACGCCGTGTACTATTGATCCGGATTACGCTACTGTCTTCTGAATGCTTGACGGCATTATCCAGCAAATTAAGGAGCACTCTGATCATGGCATCTTTATCCAGCAAGGTTGTTATATCGGCCTCAAGCCGCATTTTAATCCGGTGCTTGCGGGAAACGCTTATTTTGGCAAAGAGCTTCACCGCCTTTTGCACAACCTGGTCAACATTGGCTTGGACAAATATATACTGCGCTTTTTTCCGTTCCATGCGCGTTATCATAAAAAGATTATCAATCAAGCGTGCCAGACGTATGGATTCATCGCGTATAAAGCCGCAATATTGCTTGAGCTTTTTGGGAGGCAATTTTGTCCGGGTCTGAATCAATTCAGAGAAAGCCCGGAGTGAAGTTATGGGGGTTTTCAACTCATGCGATACATGCGATACGAATTCCGACCGCATTTCCGCGAGCCGGATTTGCTTATACAAAACCCAAAAAAACAGACTTATGATAATAATAAATGCGGCCCCGCCTCCGAAATAATTTCTTTTGATTTTTTCCGTCAAATCGCCCAGTCCTTGTTGAGCGGCGGAATTTAAAATTATATCAATCGTCAAATCAGGAAACTGCCGGTCCAATATGAAACTTGATTTAAAAATTGCCGAAGACCGGCAGGTTTTCAGCACGTATGATCCATCCTGGAGGGCGATGCTGATATCATCTTTTTCCATCACCTTGATTGTGCGCAAAAAAGAAGCTGTAATATATTGATCAAGGTTTATATCCAGTATAAGATGCCCGGATCCATACGGAATAATGAGTAAAAAATGGCGCGAGGTTGCGCGGCGTTTGCGCAAATAGACAACATAGTCCTGTGCTGATTTTTCTTCAATAAAGGGAATAATGTTTTGCGAGATTAAACGAATATATTTTTTGTCGGCATTGATATGTTTTTCTTTCTTGAGCAATTGATAATAATTATGCTTTATCGCAGGTTGATCCTTAAAAGCTTTTAAAATTTTCCTGATTTTGCCTATGAAATACCTGTTTTTTTCCTCGGATAATTGCCAGCGCTCATCCAGCAGATCCTGATATATAATCAAACCAAACTTCCCGGCTGTTTGCGCAGTACCCAGCTTTTGGTTGATATTCAGAATTTGAAACGCCGCAGTTAATGCCAGGGGAATCTCAGCCTGATTCTGCGCTGCCGAATTTTGGGTATATATCTGGCGATAAAGTTTTAATGCCCGGCTGTAATCTTCAGCTTTATACAGGCATCTGGCTAAAGCCATGGCAGCATAAAATTTATCCGGATTTTTTACCCAAAATTTCTCATACAGCTCTATCGCGGCGGAATAATCCTTGTCCTGATATTCCAGAATTTCCGCCAGTTTAAATTCCGGATGATATAAAATGCCGACACTGAAGTTTTCCAGCTCTTTTTTCCGCCGGATTTTTTTCCAGCGGGATAAATAGATAATCTGCTTATCCAGAAAAAACGCCCGCTGGATATCCTCCCGTGTATTTTCCAGTACCGCGAGCGCTTTGTTGATATTACCCGGTTTTCCCTGCATGACTTTTTTTGCCCGAATTATGATTTGGCTGAGTTGATCCTGCCAGGTTGATTTTAGTTGGAATTTTAATTTTTCCATAACTTGTCTTTTTTTGGTAAAATATTTAAAATTCGTCATCTGGATGTCATTATAATAGTAGCTATAGAAAACATATCCCCCGGCTAGGAGGATTAATCCGTAGATAATGACGATAATAAAGCGTGTTTGCTTCATATCAATTAACCATCCTGTAAGCAAAATGAATCTTTATATGCCGTTGGGGCGGACTTTAAGCATAATATAAGTATCGGACTTTCACACTGAAAAATATATTATCCGGGTCCGAATCAGCCTAAAAAAGCCTCATTTTTTTCACTTAGCTATAACTAATTATGCGGCCTTTCCCAAAAATATATTTTGTAATTCTGTCATAAAAATGTCAAAATTATGTCACTTGTGGTAAAAAGCCGAAATGACAAGGTGATGTCGGAAGTTTAATGAAAAGAAGAAACATTTCGTATAAAAGTGATCAGTTTTCCTTTTTAACGTTAATGTTCTCAATTGATATTAGAACTATTGGACAAACAAATAAATTCCGCCCAGAAACACCAGGCTGCCGCATACTCTTTTAATAATAAGTGTGCCCCTCGACTTCTCGTTCCAATTTAAATAATGCTGCACCACTTCAGTAAATGTTCCGGCTAATACAATCACTGAACAATGACCGATTCCATAGGCCAGCAGTAAAATGCTTCCGTATATTATATTGGATGCGCCTAATTTAAAAACCACACCCAGCATGGGCGCCATATAGGCAAATGTACATGGGCCTAAGGCAATACCGAAAATGAGTCCTAAAATCAAAGCAGCCAACAGGCCTTTTCCCGCCATTTTTATCCGCCCTGGTCCTGACCAGGGCATGGGAATGATATCCCACAGATGCAATCCAACCAACAAAAAGATCACAGCCACTATAATATTGCCAAAACGGCCTATATCACCCAGCATTCTTCCGGCAGCCGCGGTTATTATTCCAATCACGGCAATGGTTATAAGTATTCCACCGGCAAATAAAACAGATAACCAAAAAGCTCTTTTGGTCGCAATTTTTCCTTGATCATCAATGAAACCTACAATCAAAGGAATACCGGCCAGATGACAGGGACTAAGCACAATGCTTAATATCCCCCAAATAAAGGAGGCAGTTATGGCTATAGGAGCAAAACCTTCAACTACTTTGGTTAGAGTGATGAAAAGTTGTTCCATGCTTAATCCACAAACTCGTAACCCAGCTTTTTCCAGGTAGCCAAAATATCCTCCTTAGAAATAAATCCCTGGTGCCGGGACAACTCTTTGCCTTCCGGAGCATAGAATATTTGCGTGGGGATCATGCGAACACCATATTCCCGGCTTTTTTTCGGTTCCTGCCAGACATCAATAAAGATGACATCCATTTTACCCTGGTATTCAGCCTTCAACTCTTCCAGAATTGGCGCCATCATTTTGCAGGGAATACATTTTTCAGCTCCCAAATCAACCAGCCGGGGTATTGCCGCTTGCCGGACTTCCTGGGTGCTTATTGTTTGTTTTTTCTCTTGTTTCTTTTTCCCAACTTTACCCAGGGCATAAACATTGCCCTGACTCATTAAAATCATTAAAAAAACCACACCTGCTGCTTTGATAAAACAACTTATTCTGCTTTTCATTTTTTCCTCCATATTTAACCGCTTAATTTTTCCCGGCTTGATACTGCTATTTTTTCGATGTTTTCCTGATTGATCTCACTTTTGCCTTTTTCCATGCCCAAATCAGTAACCCGCAAATGCTTATATTTATTAAAACCTGCTTGTTCCAAACTATTTTTCACACAATCCAGCGGACACCCGTCAACGGCCAGTATTTTTGCCGCCGCTTCCGTGGTCTTAATAATTCCGGATACACGTCCACCGATTCCTGCCATACAAAACATTTTTCCTGATCCTTCTTTGGTTAAAACTCTGGCTGCCCGGTCTGACAATTCACCAACATCCGCTGCGCCTGAACAGGCAAAAATCAATTTTTCTTCGGATTTACAATCGCATCCTTGTGACATGGTAATACCCCCTATTTAAGAATTTTGATAATATCTTCCGGTGATAACACTTTGCCGGCTGATTTCACCTCGCCATCAATGACCAGGGCCGGAGTTAGCATTACTCCAAATGTCATAATCCGGTTAATATCCTTTACTTTCTCAATTTCGTATTCAATCCCAAGGGTTTTTGCCGCACTCTCCGCGTTTCGAATTAATTGCTCGCACTTTGGACAACCAGTGCCCAGAATCTGTATTTTTTTCATTTTTTCCCTCCTAATGAATAATTAAGCCGTAGATATAGCCGGTCAGGGTTGCCATAATCACAACCAGCGAGATAAATACCATCGTTTTCTTTGTTCCCAAGACAGACCGGATAACCAGCATATTCGGAAGACTCAAGGCCGGACCGGCCAAGAGCAAAGCCAAGGCCGGGCCCTGGCCCATGCCATTACCTATCAGTCCTTGCAGGATCGGGACTTCTGTTAAGGTGGCAAAATACATAAACGCGCCGGCCAACGCCGCAAAGAAATTTGACCATAGTGAATTTCCACCAACTGCCGTATACACCCAGTTCGAGGGTATTAAACCTTCCTGCCCGGGTCTGCCTAATAATGCGCCTGCGATCAATACGCCGAATAATAATAATGGGATGATCTGTTTGGCAAATCCCCAGGATGAGCGGAACCATTCCCCGGATTCGCCGGCATGCAAACTGGTAATAATCGAAAGCCCGGTAATGGCTGCTATAAAAGCAATCACCGGATGCTGTGGGAAGACAAATGCCAATATAGCGGTTGGAATGGCAATCACTGTGATCTGCCAGGTTTTGATATCAAACCATAATCTTAATACTACGCTCAAGCCAATGGCCAAAAAACCGGTAATCCACCATTTTGCCGCAGCAAGAACATACCCTAAACCCGACTGGCCGGCTGTTTTTCCCCAGTTGGCAAATACCAGTATTCCCACTAAAATTCCAAAATAAACCGCATTTTTCCAGAGAGGCCGTTTAACCGCTTCATCCGGCAGGGCCGGCTGCATCTTGCTTTTTTCAATTTCCTCTTTTCTAAATATCAGATGCATTAACAGGCCAATAATAATGCTGAATACTATTGCCCCAACCGCCCGGGCAATGCCCAATTGAGGTCCCAATACCCGGGCAGTTAATATGATTACCAATACATTTATAGCCGGACCGGAATACAAAAAAGCGGCAGCCGGCCCCAGACCCGCACCCATGCGGTAAATGCCGGCAAAAAGCGGCAGCACTGTACAGGAGCAGACTGCCAGGATCGCACCTGAGACGGATGCTGTGCCATAGGCCAGTAGCTTGTTGGCTTTGGCTCCCAGATATTTCATCACTGACGCCTGGCTGATAAATACGGATATCGCGCCGGCAATAAAAAAAGCGGGAATCAGGCAAAGCAAAATATGCTCTCTGGCATACCACTTGACCAATTCCAAAGATTCAATGATCGCATTATTGAATCGAACATGACCAATCGGCAGATAATACAAACCCACAAAAATAAAAATAGCATAAATCAGAATTTTCCATTCCTGTTTCCAGAATTTCATTTTCCAATCTCCTGTATATTGCCATTTGGCATAATGGCCAAATATAAGTACAAAAAAATATTACTCCAATATTTTTTTCTGCTCTGCCAAATTCTGTTTCAATACTTTTTCCGCGCAAGTAAAAAAATTTAAAACACAGGGTATTTTCAGGGAATAATAGACCTGCGTTCCTTGCTTGGTATCCTGCACAATCCCGGCGTTTTTCAAGACAGATAAATGCTTGGAAACCGTGGAAAAATCATCACCTATCATTTCCCGCAATTCACAAACACAGCGGCTTTTCCCGGATAATTCCTCCACCATAAACAACCGGCTGGGATGAGCCAGCGCTTTCAATACATTCGCTCTGACTTCATAACGTTTTTTTTGCTTCGCATCCATATCAACCATCTCCTCACTTGGCTATTTTACCATATTGTCATGTTTTGTCAATAACCAATCATCATTTATTGCATTTTCACCGCAGGGCGAACCTATGTGTTCGCTCTGTTGCTTTTCCGGGCAGACACACAGGTCTGTCCCTACAGTGTTCAGCCACCTGTTTTTCGTAATATGTCAGTGAACTAATGGAAAGGAAATTAGCCGCCGATGGATGAACGCCGATAAATACAGCTTTAATTTTTTTTATCCCTTAAGCTATAAATATCTGCGTTTATTTGCGTTCATCGGCGGCTAATTTTGGTTCCGGTTTATCCGGATTAGGTTTTTCTCGCTTCACTGACCTGTTACTGTTTTTTCATATTTTTGGTTGTTTACACTCCCGGTTCTGTGTATCATTCATGTCCAGGTTGATATCATCATCTGATATGATTCTCCGGAGGAATAATGCGAAAATTACTGGCAGGTATTCTGGATTTTCACACTAAGCGCGAGGCCGGCTCTGATCTATTATTCAACCAGCTTGCCAAACAGCAGAACCCGGATGCGCTCTTCATTACCTGCAGCGACAGCCGGGTAGTGCCCAATCTCCTGGCCTCAACCAATCCGGGTGATCTCTTTGTCATACGCAATGTAGGTAATGTGGTGCCGGCCTGCTGTGATCACTCGGGTTATTCCAAGACAGACGACTCGGAAATCGCGGCGCTTGAATACGCGCTCCTTAACCTTAAAGTAAAAGATATCATTATCTGCGGCCATTCCAATTGCGGCGCCATCCAGGCCATTTGCGACAACACCCCCCTGAATACTGCACCTCATTTGAAATCCTGGCTCGGCCATGCCAAGCAGGCGCTTGACACCTTTGATTATCCGCTCTTGTATGACAAAGACTGGTCCCCTTTTGACCGCATCTCACAAAAAAACGTTCTTCTCCAACTCGAGCATTTAAAAACGTATGAGATAGTTCAATCCGCTTTGCGGCAAAAGCAGACGTCGCTGCACGCCTGGTGGTTTGACATTGAAGAGGTGGAAATTTATGCTTTTAACCGGGATGAAAATAAATTCAAAGTCATCAATCCGGCCGAAGCGCAGCACATTCTCCAAACGAGTGTCTGATTCCCCTGATGAATAAGCTGCCCATTTTTTCCAAATTGGATGAAATTGTTGGATTATTTCTTAAAAACGGCCTGCTTCTGCTCATGGCCGAGACCGGCGCCGGTAAAACCACCCTGTTTCCCTGGAAATTAATGCAGGCTCCCGAATTCAACCAGGGAAAAATTCTTTTATTGGAGCCGCGCCGTTTGGCAGCCAGGGCAGCGGCAGAGAGAATCGCATCATTTTTGTCGGAATCCGTCGGGCAGAGCGTGGGAATCCGCACCCGTCTTGAGACCCGGGTAAGTTTTCGGACACGTTTGGAAGTGGTTACCGAAGGTGTCCTGACCCGTTTGCTGCAGAATGATCCCTCCTTGTCCGGCTATGGCACACTTTTATTCGACGAATTTCATACCCGCAGCCTGCAAGGTGATCTGGGACTGGCGCTGGCTTGGGAGACCAGAAAACTTCTGCGACCGGATTTAAAAATCGCTCTGCTCTCTGCGACCTTACCGGCCAAAGATATTTCAGAGGTTTTCCCGGACTTTCCCTTAATCAAAGTACCCGGCAGAGTGCATCCCATAAAGATTTTTTACCGGCCACCGGTTTCATCCCAGGAAAAACCCTGGCAGGCTGCCGGCCGGCTCAGCCTGGAAGCGCTGCATTACGTGTCGGCAAACTCACCTGCCACCATTCTCTGCTTTTTACCCGGGTACTATGAGATGCATCAAGCCTATGCTATTTTGGCAGAAAAATGCCCTGCCCTGAAAAACGCGATTCATCTTTTACATGGACAGATGCCGCCTCAGGAACAGCGGGTG
>JAGLMY010000052.1 GCA_023139775.1 bacterium | reverse complement strand
TGCCGTTAAAGTCCAGGGTCAGCAATTCTCCGGTGGCGAAAATCGCGGACACGAATCTGCCGTCTGTGGCCATCGTCGGCGCGGCCAGTCCGGTGTCTTCGCTGACTTTTGGAAGGGTGATCTCTTTTTTTGTGGTAGTGCTTTTTCTCCAAAGCAGTTCACCGGTCTTTAAATCGAAACAAAAGACTTCCCTGGAGGCAATGTCCGCTCCGCTGAGAAAGACACGGTTTTCCCACACAATGGGCGAGTTGAACCCCGGCTTGGGTATTTCGTTTTTCCAGAGTATGTTTTTATTGCTAGGAACGTCCCAGTCTGTGGGTGGAACCTGGTCAAAGGCTAAGCCCAATCCCTGATAGCCCCGGAATGAGGGCCAATTGGCTTTGAGAGTCAACACATCAGGCAAGGGGATGGCCGGCTGTGCGTTTTGTTTGCCATCAGGAACGGACCAGGGAGCAGAAAGGAAACGGGGTAGCACCAACGCGAGCAGTACCAGCAGCACGGCAAAACCTAAAAGGGAATACTGCAACCAACGCATTTTAGCGGGATGCTCTTCCAATTCTTTGAATTTATCAGGCTTGGGCAGCTGGCGTTTTAATTCATAGGCAAGTTTGAGAAAGAGTAAAAATAGGGAAAGTCCCCCCAAGAGCAGGTAAGCGCCGAATCGATTGAAAGCCAAGGCAGTAAAATGCGCCTTGCGAATCAAAAGGTCATAGGCCCGGACAGAGTCTAAAAATTCAGGCCCGCTGTTGCCCTGTTGAATCTGGGCGATGAGTTTAGGCATATGAACTGAGTTGATAGGGTCAGCGGTTTTAAAATGCCAGAAACTTAAACCCAGGATTATGCACACCACCGCGCTAAAACAACCGGCTACAATTGTGATATTACGGGCCAATTGGTAGTATTGAAATAAGCGTTGCTTTTTATCTTCCGGCAATTGCAAGGTGTTCATGCGTTTTTCATACTTTCGTCGGATTGGGTTGGGCAGTATTCCATACAGCGGCCGCAACTGAGGCAGTGGAACCGGTCCGGTTCGTAGTCTTCACGTTGGGGCCGCTGCATAAGCACAATAATTTTTATTGATATTACCAGGCCGATAAAAATACCGAGCAGCCACAGTCCGGTCTTGAATTGCCGGCGAGTGCGCGCGGCTTGCGAGTAGAGCTCCGTAACCCGGGTCTGTTCTTGGCGAAAGGCATCGCTGTCCAGAGTGCTGCTCTGGATGGTATTGGTCTCTTCTTGATGGATTCTCTCTGCCAAGCTAACCGTCCGGTCCTGCCGGGAAAAGACATCGGATAATTGAGAAAAACCAAATCCCAAGGTAATTAGAATCAAGGGGATGCATGCGATGAAAATCCCCAACTTCTTTATCTGCTCCTGCTTGGTGGTTTTGTACAGTTTAGGCGAGGGCGGATTAATGGCATCAATGGGGCAGGCATTTTCACACAGCTTACACTGGGTGCATTCCCGGGGAGTGATGGTCAGATGTTTTTTGGAAAAGTAGGAGAACACACCCAGCAGCACGCCATAGGGACAGAAGAAACGGCAATAAGGGCGGGCAATGAAAATGCCAATGAGCAAAAAAGCCAGGCCCAAAAGCAGCATGCCGGAAGTGGCGGTCAGACGGAAAAAACCGACAAACGGATCAAAACGGCAGATGATAAAACCGCTGCCCGTGACAGTGAAAAGCACGGCCAGACCAAGATACAGATAAGGAATGAGACTGAGCACGTGTTTGAGGGGCTGGGGAAGTTTAAGGGGCTTGAAAATAACCACCTCTTGCAGCGCGCCCAAGGGACAGATCGAAGCGCAGAACACCCGGCCGAAAAATAATGCGAATACCAGTGGGAGCGCGAAGAATAAAATCACCCCGAGGGGTATAAGGTAATCTCCGGAAAACGAGAGCGTAACATTTTGGATGGAGCCAATCGGGCAGATACACCCTTTGCGAAAAAAACCGAAGTATAGAATGGAAGAGAGTGTGAGCAGATACAAGCCCAAACGAGAACGTTTTTTAAGCGCGAAAAAAGCGGCCAGGCTCAAACCGATCAGCAGTACGCCAATATCCAGGTATTCGAAAAAATCCCGGCGCGGCTGCGGATGTTCGGGCGAGGGGATCTGGTACTGGGTCTCAAATTCCGGCGCCGGAAAGCGCTCTGCTGCCTTGGCAGGAGTTGAGACCAACACACCGGCTGTCAACAAAAGTATGAGGAAGAGGATTCTGAATTTATTCATTTTTTAAATATGCTTTCCTGGCCGGAATTCTGACAAAGGCATTCCCTGGGCAGACCCTGGCAATTGAGCATTCATTACAGTTTTTACAAAGATCATGGCGCACCTGCAGAAACAAAGAACCATTGCCGAAAAGATTGCAGCCTTGTACGCACTTGCCGCAGCCAATGCAGAGCGCTTCATTGACAGTGTATTCAAAAAAAGGTTCTTCCACAAATCGGCGCTGTAACGCGCCGGTGGGGCAGAGTTGATTTTCTGCGTCCGCGGTGAGGTGGGCGGCACCTGGCTGGAAATATCCAAAACAGAGATTGCAATATCCGCAGGTCTCAAATTCATGCACGCATTTCACAGCCGAGGGATTGATCACGCAGGCAGTGGCGCAGCGTCCGCATTTGACGCATTTTTTAGGGTCAATCTGCCAGACATAGCCGGCTTGGGCGGATTTAAAGAGACGGGTGAACACAAAGGAACCCAGCAGTAAAAGCAGCAGCTTATGCAATAGGTCTTTGATAAATTCCCGCCGGGTTAATTTGTTGGTTTTATTTTTCATAATACCAATCCAAATATTATTTGAAATCGTAGGGAACAGTCGCGACTGTTCCCTACAACTTCAGGTCGTAAACCTGCCCTTACGGTTTTTAAATGTCAACCACCTGGAGAGCGGGTTTGGAACCCGCCCCTACGGAATTAAATGTCAACCACCTGGGGGGCGGGTTTGGAACCCGCCCCTACGTTATTTTTTCACAAAGATCCTGACCTGTTTTTTAAAACGATCCACCACATAAATCCGGCCTTGTGAATCCGTTGCCAGACCCACGCCAGTCAAGCCTTCCTGGAAAGCATCCGGTGGTGCCACCACACTGCTGAAAGCGCCGGTCTTAGTATACACTTTTATGCGTACCAGTCCTTTTTCAACGGTAATAAACTGTCCATTGGGAAGCAGGGTGAAATGCGTGGGGTTGCAGCAGCCGGCAAAGCCGTCCAGGTTCATGCCGGGCTTTCCCCAGTATGATTTTAAAGTGCCGTCAAGCGCATAGTTTTCCAGACGGTGCAGGCCCGGGTTAACTGCCCAGATGGTGCCATTGGCGCCGAAATTGACGTCAAAATACGGACTCGGAATTTTAAATCCCTCTGCGTGTCGATGCCCGCTTTTGAGTCCGATGAATCGCTTTAACCTGCCTTGAGTATCAAAAAGCCAGAGCTGTTTATGCCCGTAGTCCGCGACCACCACATGAGAAGTATTGGCAGCCATACCGGTTATAAATGCTTTTTCACCTAAGGTGTTCCAGGTTTGCTTAAGTTTTCCTTTATAAGTATAGACCTCAATGTGGTCTTGGTAAGCCACATAGATCGCTTCTGAGGTAAGCGCGGCCAGGCTGTGCGGTTGCTGTTTTAAGGCAAAGGAAGCGCTGGCTGTTTTATCGGAATTGAATATATGAAGTTTCTTATCCGTGGCTACCAGCAGCACATCGTCTTTAGTGAGAGTGACACATTTCGGCAGAGCATCTTGGAAAAGAATCGGATTCAGTTCCTGGTGCGTGATCCGGCTTGGTTTTACTTTTTTAAATTGATCAATATTGTACGCATAAGGGTTTTCCGCCTGGGGTACGGGTTGCTTAGCTTTGCATCCGGTGGTCTTGCCGACGACCAAAGCCAGACCACCGGCGAGTATGGTTTGCATAAATTGTTTTCGGGTCATTTTCATAATGGTTGCCTATTTTGTAGGGGCACGGCATGCCGTGCCCCTACGGTTTTAATTCCAAACATATCATTTGTTCAAAATCACGCAAGAGCATTTTAGAGCCGGCGATTGCGATCGGTGCCCATGATTCCCGGCCTTGCAAGACTTTGACCTGACTTAATTGTAAATAGCGGGTACTACTGGCTTTGGCTATGGTAAGCATACCATGATCGTCCAGAATAAAGATCTTATTATCCGCGATAATAAAAGGGCCTAAACCAAAACGGTGATCGCGTCCACTTTGCCACTTTATCTTTCCCTCCGGGGTCAGGCAGACCAGCTGGCGGCTAAATTCACCCGCGTCATTGGGCATAACGCTATACAAATATCCTTTATAATATACAGGGGTATGCTGTTCACAGGCAAATACTTCTTTATCTAATTTGAACAGACTCTCTATGCTAAAACGGTTGTTGGCTTGAGTCAGCTTAAACATCATACTGCCGCCGCCATAGCCGGCAGTGACAAAAATGTTGTTTTCCGGAATCCGGACCGGGGAGGGACTGATCACGGATTGGTTCCAGGCCTTGGTCTGCCAGAGGATTTGGCCTGTGTCCGGCCCAAAGGCGGATATGCCGGCCATGCCGCCGATCGCGCAATAGACATACATCTTTTGCTGAAAAAAGGTCATGGGTATAATCGAAGAGTGGGACATTTTAAATTTATCCGGATTGGGAGTTTCCCAGAGTATTTTCCCGGTTTCCAGATCCACACCCAGGAGCAAGGCTTTGCCGCCCGGTGCCAGGACCGCAGTTGAACCATCAATGATTGGGCACTGACCGGTGTACCACAAGGGCACCTCGGTTCCGTATTGCGCAGCCAGATCCAGTCCCCATTTAAAATCACCGGTAATGGCATCCACGCACATGACCTGGCATTTGGGTCCCATAGTGACGACATATTTATCCGAAACCGCGGGAACAGTTCTGGAAATGCCGTGATTGCGCTTGATGGGAATACGATAGGCTCTTCGCCAGATTTCTTTGCCGGTATCCAGGGAAAAACAACGCAACGCATCGCTCTGTTTTTCTTTGTCATAATCCAGTACATAGACGCGTCCGTTGCCCACAGCAGCGCCGGCATAGCCTTCACCCAGCTTTTGTGACCACAGAATGGGCAGGTCGGATTCGTTTAAGGTGCTGCGTAGGGGGGTGGATTCGCGGACCACGTTATTGTATTGTCCGCCGCGAAATCCGCTCCATGTAGGGGCACGGTGCACCGTGCCCCTACCAGAAAATGGAATTTCTGAGAATTTTGTAAACGTACCTTTGATATTTATTTTCTGGACAGCTAAGGCTTTGGCCATTTCATCTTGAGGGGGAGCGCTTCGCATTTGGATTGGTATTTTGGGCACGACTTGAAACCACATGGCAATGAGCACCAGACCCGCGATAGAGAGGGAGGCGGTGGTAAGTGTGTTGATAAACTGGATATTGGGTTTTTTAAAAGTAATCTGCATGATCAAAATCCAATATATTAGGGGTGAATAATTATTTGCCCTTAATTTATCAGTCCAATAAGCATGTGTCAATTATTAACCCTAAAACCGAAATGGAAATTTCACAAAATAGAAGCAATCGGTTTTAAAACCAACCTCAAATCACTGAATCGGCCTAAATGAAAAATGAGTTCTAGGTATTCAGGAAAAGGTGCCAAGCACAAATGGAATTATTTTTGATTACATGCAGTATATTTTTAAGTTTGAAACGTCTTGGAGATTTTAAGGGGAAAGTGCAGGAAGAATTACACAGGAGGAAGAAAAAAGAAGACGTATTTTAAAGTGTTTTTTTCATCACGACATAGTTAGCCCTTCTAATGACAGGTCCATTCAGCATTGAATTTCAATTTAATCTGTTTTTCACCTCCTTTATAAATTTGCCGGAACCAAAGAAAGTCAATTTATGAAAAGTGCCATGGCATTTATCAGCTTCATGATCCGGTTCAATCACCAGGCTTAAATATATTTGGCGTCGTTTTTCTTTGTTTTCAGACAATGCCAGATAAGTGGGATGAGGTTTAAGGGGAAGCAGGGGGTGGATTCTGCCATAAGCATAACTGTGAAAAGAACTAAAAAGCCACTTGTCAGGATGGTCCACCAACTGGGCTTTAAGCGGATTGCGGTCAATATACCTTAAGCAGGTCAACATATGCTTGTCATCCTGGACAATTGTGGAACAAAACCGGTCTCCCCAGAAATGGCCGGAAATCTTATATTTTTTATTAAAATATTTGGCATAAAACGTTTTGATTTCACACATAACCTGGGAGAGGTCGGAATTGTTTTCAATGCGAATGATCATATGGAAGTGATTCATCATGGGTGTGAAAGCATACAAAATAACGCCATACTTCGATAAAATCAGTTTAAGGATTTTGCATAAAGCTTTTTGATCCTGCTTTTTCTTTAAAAATAGGCGTTTACCGTTGGTGCGTGAAGTAATGTGGTAGGTCAAGCCAGGTGTTTTCAATCGAAGCGGTCGGCCCATATTCTGCCTCCTGTAAATGTAAGTTTGATGCTTGTTTATTTAGACGGGAAATAGAGGGAAAAATTGCAAAAAAAATAAAAAAAAGTGGCTGGCACCAGTTCGGCACCAGTTCAAAAAGTGGCTGGCACCAGTTCGGCAGATGGTCGTGGGCATGGTGCTGGATAACCGGATTTTATGGTTATTGCTGGACCTGGTGGTCATCGTGGGATGTTGCGGAATCGGCTTTCTCCTGTTGTTTAATAAAATCCGCTGATCGCGAAGATGGGAAAAATTAATTTGACTGCCCCGCAGCCGCCGAAGGCATAGTGCAGACCCCGACCGGAAAGATAATTGAAGTACGGGACTGGAGGCGCCACCGAACTGGAAGCAGACTTTCTCCGGTAGGCAGACCCGGCCCGGCGGACCGGATCGCGTCGCGCAGAGCGCAAAAAAAGCTTTGCGGCCGGGGAACAGTATGGTATAAAATTATCCTGTTGGACGGGTAAAGTCGTTTGATTTCGCCGTGGTGATTGGTGTGATGCGCTTATCATCCAGATTGACGCCTAAGGGGTGATCACTGATGAAGTCCAAGGTATATAAAGGCGAAGCCACCGCCGAAAGACGAAAATATCCAAGAATTCCCCTGACGCTTTCCGTGCAATTTATGATGGTCGACCGGGAAAAACTTTCTGCTGTGCTCGAAACGGTTTCAGATGATCTGGGCGTGGAAGGGATGGCCATGGTCAGCACGACCAAACTTTCAAGAGACCAGAAACTGCTGCTCACCCTGTTGGTCCCGGAAGACGCCAATGACAAGCTGATGAATCACAATGCCTCCATCTGCACGGAAAAAGGCTGCATCCCAGTGGCAATTTTTTCCCGCGTGGCATGGTGCGAGGATGTGGATGATCACAAATACCGCATTGGGGTGCAGTTTATCGAAATCACGGAGACCGGCCGGCAGATACTCAAGGATTTCTTCCTGGATTATAAACTGGACTATTCCAATTCAAACCTCATGCACTGACCGAACGCTTCGGCTGTTCGGAAACCTGCCTAGCCATTTCTTTTTTTACAGCATGGACGGAAACCGGTATTCAGCGATATGCTCCACTGCACTTTCTTCGAAGAATCTTTGTTTAGGGGACCAAGTAAATATTATGCCGGCGGCAGAGCCAATCCAAAAATCGCTTTCTTCTGGAACCCGTGGCTGTTACAATGGCAGAAAATAGTCAAGGAGGAAGCTATGTTTGGTCTGGGATTACCGGAACTTCTGGTAATATTGGTTATCATTTTATTGTTGTTCGGAGCCAGAAAATTGCCTGAAATTGGAAGGGCTTTGGGAAAAGGGATGAAAATGTTTAAAAAAGAGGCCAATGAACTTAGGGAGGCAGTTTCGGATATTGAAGAAGACGAAAAAACTAAAAAAAAGTAACTCGCCTTCCGGCCGCAACCAACAGCCGGAGCAGAGCATGACCTTTCTTTCACACCTGGAAGAATTGCGTCAACGAATTTTCTGGATGGTTATTACCCTGGTTCTGGCGACGATTGGTGCGTATCTGTTTGCAGAGGAATTAATCCTGTTTTTTTCACGCCCAATTGAGGAATTGGTGTTTATCAAACCGTTCGAAGCATTCCTGGTAAAAATCAAAGTGTCCCTATTTGCCGGTTGCTTGATGGCTATTCCGGTTATCTTTTATCAACTCTGGAGTTTTGTTGCCAAAGGAGTGACCCGAAAAGAGAAAAAAATTATTCTGGTGTATTTGCCGCTTTCCATTTTGTTGTTTTTTTCCGGAGCGCTTTTTGCCAATACGCTCATCGTGCCGGTGGGCATGCAATTTTTTCTGAGTCAATCCATGGCCACCTTAATTCCCATGATTTCGATTAGCGCTTATTTTTCTTTTCTGTTTTGGATGCTCTTGGTTTTTGGGCTGATGTTTGAACTGCCGCTGGTGGTTTTCTTTTTATCCCAATTCGGCCTGCTTACACCGGACGCGTTGAAAAGGCAACGCCGGGTTATTATCGTGTTGTTATTCATTATAGCTGCTTTTTTGACCCCGCCGGATATCATTTCACAGGTTCTGCTGGCCGTGCCGCTGTGGTTGCTGCTGGAAATCAGTATTTTTATTGCCGGGGTGGTGTATAGGAAAAAACAGTCCCGGTAGAGGAATCTATAGTAGAGACGCGATTAATCGCGTCTCTACAAATAAAAATCCGGATTCCCGCTAAAGGCATGCGGGAATGACAAACTTAAGAAAATACGCTTCCGCAACAGGAACTAATAGTTGTAAAATTAAATATTTTTAAAATACCAGGTATAGTAAAATTTAAATCCTGAAAGATAACTTAGAAAAAGTTGGCATAACCATGTGGGATAAATTTATTGCTTTTTTTGCCAAACGGCACATGTTGGCGAATTTAATGTTCATTGGTATTATGGTGGCCGGTGTGTACTTTTGGTTTGCCACCAATAAGGAAGAACTCCCCAATGTCACCCGGGATAGGGTCAGAATATCCTGCTCGTATCCCGGCGCGTCGGCAGAACAGGTGGAGTATTTTGTCACCAAGGAAATTGAGGATAAGCTAAAGGGTCTGGATGGGATCTATAAGGTCACCAGCAATTCCGGGGCCGGATCCTCCAGCATCAGTGTGGAACTGGAATTGAGACGTCCGGACCGGGATGAAATAATAACCGAGATTAAAACTGCGGTTTATGACGCCAAACTGCCTGATGAGGTAACGGAAGATCCCCGCGTCCGGGAATTCAAATCTTCCAAAAAAGCCATTATGGACATAGGAGTTTTTGACAAAAGTGCCCGCCTCTTGACCCCGGAAAAGAGAAGAAAACTTCATGCGTACGCACTGGCCCTGGAAAATCAGCTGCTCAATCTGAAAAACATCAGCGAAGTAAGCCGCCGGGCTTATCAGAATCCGGAAATACGCATCGAGGCGGATCCTGAAAAACTGAAAGAGTACAATATCTCCCTCAATACCATTTCCACTGAAATAAAAGCCTTGAATTTACGCCAACCGGCAGGTGGTTTGGAAGATAAATTCGAATCCAAGGTAACGCTGGATTCCGAATTGGATACAGTGGCTGAGCTGGAAAAAGTAATCATTAAGGGAGGCTTTGAGGGGCAGCAGGTTCGCGTGAAAGACATTGCGACCGTAACCGAAAATTTTGAAAAGACAAAGTTTATCCAGAAAATAAACGGCCGGGAGGGTATTTTTCTCAATGCTGTGAAAACCGCGGATTCCGATATCCTGGAATCCGTTGACGCCGTGAAGGCGTTGGTAAAAAAGGTCAGCGAAAATACGTTCCAAGGAACGGATTATGAAATTGTGCTATTGGATGATGAATCCCGGGAGCTTCGGAATCGCCTGAATATCATCCTGTACAACGGTACGATTGGACTGACTCTGGTTTTGGTCGTACTGCTGGTATTCCTGAATTTTCACACCGCCTTTTGGGTGGCCATGGGTATTCCGTTTACCTTTGCTTTCACCATGGTCGGTATAAATATGCTCGGGTACACGATCAATAATATTACGCTCGGCGCCATTATCATTGTCATGGGTATGATTGTGGATGATGCCATAATTGTCGCGGAGAATATATCCCGGTACCG
>JAGLMY010000051.1 GCA_023139775.1 bacterium | reverse complement strand
GTGTAGAAGAACATCTCTGAAATAGATTTGAGCTTCTTGAGTTCATTTGTGTCGTGATCCGGCTGTATCACCAGGCAATATGTACGGCCTCCGGCGATTTGCTCGGCCTTCGCTGTCACCAGCTCCGGGAAACGTCGCACGTACAGATGAACGACAAGAAGAAGCAGGCAACTCAGTACAAGAAGAATGGTGCAGATTTTCGCAATTTTTTTCATTGCTTTTCCTTCCAATTTTTGACTCCGTCTCCCAACCTTTGACAGAGGCGAGCCGACCAAAGGAACGGCCAGACCCGCTATATATCATCCTTTGGTCCGAAGCACTTTATACCCTCCTGAAAACAGCCGCATCCGGCCATATCCCGCGTCCCGGTATGGTTAACGAAAAACAACTAAAAAAACAATACCACGATTCCGGAGAGTTGCAAGCAGGATTGCTATTTGGGACTGTGGACAAAAGCATAGAAAAATGAAAAAGTTGTCATTCCGGGGCACTGTTGAGGAATCTCCTAGTCAGGCTGGAAAAACCGTAGGGGCGAACCTTGTGTTCGCCCGAAAAAAACACAGGGGCAACCAGCCGGTCGCCTGTGTTGTGGGAAAATGGGAATCTGATTAATGGTGCCAGGCACCTAACCCGATTAGGCTATTGGCATTTACGGTTTCGGTAACATTTAATGTGAGTCAGTTCCATCCTGCTGTAGTCCATAAAAACCGGTTGATAATATTGCAAATATAATATAGACTAGTATAAGACTAGTTTAAAGAGGAGGGGACAATGCATACTGTAGGCGCTTATGAAGCTAAGACCCATCTGCCTGAGATATTAGAGAAAGTAGCGCGGGGTGAGAATTATATCATTACTAAGCATGGGATGCCTGTGGCGCAGATTATCCCGGCCCCTGCTTTAGGAAGGACGGATACGAAATTGACTATCCAAAGTCTGAAGAATTTCAGTAAAGGCAAAAAGCTTGGGAAAGCAAATCTGAAATCCATGATCAGGGAAGGTAGAAGATTTTGAAGAGGTTTGTGCTGGACTGTTCGGTAACTATGAGTTGGTGTTTTGAGGATGAGGTTACGCCGGATACCGAAAAAATATTGGAAGAATTATCTTGTTCCGAGGCCATAGTGCCGAGTTTATGGCCATTGGAAGTTTCAAATGTGCTTTTAGTAGCGGAAAGACGCCGGCGCCTCAAAGAGGCGGATTCTGTACGATTTTTGAGCCTGTTAAATTCATTGCCAATTATAGTGGATCAAGATACGACCTATAAGGCCTTTTCCACTACTTTGTTATTGGCCAGAGAGCATCATTTATCGGCTTATGATGCAACATATATGGAATTGGCTATGCGGGAAGGCATACCTTTCGCTACGTTGGACCTAAAATTGCGGAAGGCAGCTAAAAAAGTTGGAGTAAAGCTATGGGAGTGAACGGGGTAGCCCAGAGCAAGCTGTCCCACTTCGTTACCGAATTATTACGCTATGCTTGACGTTGGGTAGAGTTTTAATACCAAGTGTTGACTCTCATATTAAAGTGAACTAAACCCACCTGTTTTTTTCACAATATTTTGGAAAATGATCATATGGAAGTGATTCATCATGGGTGTGAAAGCATACAAAATAACGCCATATTTCGATAAAACGAGTTTAAGGATTTTGCATAAAGCTTTTTGAGCCTGTTTTTTTCTTCAAAAACAGGCGTTTACCGTTGGTGCGTGAAGTAATGTGGTAGGTCAAGCCAGGTGTTTTCAATCGAAGCGGTCGGCCCATATTCTGCCTCCTGTAAATGTAAGTTTGATGCTTGCTTATTTAGACGGGAAATAGAGGAAAAATAAAAAAATAAAAAAAAGTGGCTGGCACCAGTTTCACAAACCCAGAGCACCTCAAGACTTTTCGATGCCGATACGGATTCATTCGCACACTCCGCGAAGTATTTGGTTGGGAAGATGCGTCAGGCAGTGATTTTCGCAGTACCTTTGAGCAGACTGAAGTACAGTAATTTTGATAAAGATAAATAATGAGCCGGATAGCCTTGACTATGATTTAAGGATGAAAAATGAAATCTCAATCAATTCATAATATCAGGGTGCCGTTTAAGCATTTGGATGATAATGAACGGAAACATTAAGGTGGTAATTAGGGCCATAACAATCAGACTGGAATAAAGAGATTCAGTAATTAAGCTACTGCGAAACGCTACCAAAGCCAAAGCCAGTTCCAACGCCCCACGGGAATTCATTGCCCAACCTGCCAGATTGAGCTGCTGCCAATTAAGGGTAGTCCATGGTTTCACAGCGAAAGCGCCTAATAACTTACTGATAACTGCTACAATAAAAATAGTTATAAGCAGATAAGGACGCACCATTAGTGCATTAAAATTAAAATGAATACCAATAGCAACAAAGAAAAAGGGGATAATTAATGTGTTTAATCCTTTCTCAAGCATGCGGGTTAAGACATGGTGCCGGCTAATATAGTTTTTCAACCATAATCCTAAGAAAAAAGCGATAATCGACCCTATCACTAAAAACTGTTCTTTGGTAGCCGTTCCTTTAATTAAAAATGTAATCAGGACAAATAAGGATAAGCCAAGCATATCATCGATTAAGCCTGAACCCATTAGGGCTGCGCCCAGTCGGGTGTTAATTTGTTTAAGTTCCAGCAAAACCTTAGCCCGGGTCGCTTCTGCGCTAATACTTAAACAAACACCGACAACTATGGCTATAGAGAAAGGATATCCGGAAAGGACTATAACCAATGTCCCCAGAATCAAAGGAAAAAGCACACCAAACATCGCGATTAAAGCTGCATCCTTTTTTTCTTGATAGAGCAGTTGCCAAGAGCTCTCAAAACCAGCTAAAAACATTAAAGCCAACAGGCCTATGTCTCCCAGCAGGAAAATGACTTGATCATATTCGCCGACAAAGAAACTCTTAAATGGAGGTTGGCCCAAAACTAGTCCCACAACAATAAGTGCGACCACAGAAGGAAGTTTAATCCTTTTTGAAAGTTTCATCGAAAAAGCAGCTAAGGCTAAAACCAGAATGATCAATACCAGCAGGGTCATCACGGCTCCCAGGCATCCCTTTTAATTGATCTCTGCCAGAAGATCAATTTTTCAGAATGATCTATATTTATAAATTTTCCTACCTGGCAACAATTTTGTAAATTCTTTATTTCAGCAACACCATAAAATAAATATAGTGCCAAAGCCTTTACTTTCGTGTAGGAAAAGGTGCCGAAAAAGTGCCACGGAAAAGGTGCCAAGCACAAATGGATTTATTTTAATTATATGCAGTATATTTTTAAGTTTGAAACGTCTTGAAGATGTTAAGGGGAAATTGCAGGAAGAATTACACAGGAAGGAGAAAAAAGAAGACGTATTTTAAAGTATTTTTTTCATCACGACATAGTTAGCCCTTCTGATAACAGGTCCATTCAGCATTGAATTTCAATTTAACCGGAAATCTTAATTTCAATAAAATCAGTTTAAGGATTTTGCATAAAGCTTTTTGATCCTGTTTTTTCTTTAAAAACAGGCGTTTTCCGTTGGTGCGTGAAGTAATGTGGTAGGTCAAGCCAGGAGCTTTCAATCGAAGCGGTCGGCCCATATTCTGCCTCCTGTAAATGTAAGTTTGATGCTTGTTTATTTAGACAGGGAACAGCGGGAAAAATTGCAGAAAAAATAAAAAAAAGTGGCTGGCACCAGTTCACGGTCATATCCCGCGTCCCGGTATGGTTAACGAAAAACAACTAAAAAAACAATACCACGATTCCGGAGAGTTGCAAGCAGGATTGCTATTTGGGACTGTGGACAAAAGCATAAAAAAATGAAAAAGTTGTCATTCCGGGGCACTGTTGAGGAATCTCCTAGTCA
>JAGLMY010000050.1 GCA_023139775.1 bacterium | reverse complement strand
AAAAAACGCATGACTGACCTGTTACTGCATTCCTCACTTTCAACTTGAATACTTTGTGTTTTTTCTCTATGCTTGGACTTAACCATCCGGGGGAGTCTCCCTTTGGAGCTATAAGCTGGTTGAAAACATATTTTATAGCGCCCGCTCAGATGGGAATATTTTTTTAGCTTACTCACGTGCAAAATTAAGTTATATTATTCATGAAACAGATAGGATGAAAATGAAAAAAATATGGCTGCTGCAAATTCTGGGCCTTTTTTCATTGGCCTCTTTGGCTTGGGGTAGTTGGGTCCAAGATGGAGGAAGTCTGAACACAGACCCTGAAGTTAATGCTTCATATCCCAGTATTGCAGTCACACAAAATACCCCTATTGTATGCTGGCAGGAAGGCGGGTCTCCTAATAAAATTTACGTCAAACTGTGGACAGGCAGCGCTTGGATAGCCCTTGGCACTAGTTTGAATGTTTTTAGTAACCGAAGCGCAATCATGCCGAATATTGATATTTTATATTACACACCGTATGTCGCCTGGTCGGAACATATTGGTGATGCTTATAAAGTAATTGTTAAAAAATGGGACACTGACACCTGGATCCGCGTGGGCGGAGATATTAATTTGGATGTTAATAAAAGTGCTTGGTATGCGGAGGTAACGATATCAAATAACACGCCATATATTGCCTGGTCTGAAGATAACGGGGAGTTTGTTTATTTAGCTTATGTTAAATATTTGAATGGAAGTACCTGGGAGCAATTAGGCTCAAGTATCAACATAAATCCCAACGAAACCGCAGTCTGGCCAAGTTTGGTGTTCAATGAATATACTCCTTATATTGCCTGGGTGGAAGAGACTAGCAGTGCTACTCAAATCTATGTCAAATTTTGGAATGGGAGTGATTGGGAGCAAGTGGGGGGTAGTGTAAATATAAATACCGTTGAAAATGCCAACCATCAAAGTCTTTGTTTTTACAACAGCACACCCTATATAGCGTTTGCCCAGGAAAATGGCATTAACAGTCAAATTTATGTTAGATATTGGACCGGCAGTATATGGTCAACCCTGGGAGGAGCGCTAAATAATGATCCCAATCGCGATGCGGACTACCCTTCAATAGTATTTCATCTAGCTACACCTTATGTTGCTTGGCAGGAAAGTAACGGATTTAAGCAGCAAATCATTGTTAAAACCAGGAATTTTTCAACCTGGACACAGGTTGGTGGAAGTTTAAATGTTAATCCTGATATTGACGGCGTTCGACCACGGCTGGCAGCTTCCGACTCAACACTTTATGTAACTTGGTATGAAAATGAATTTCCCGCCCAGGCCATAGTGCAGCACTATACTTTTCCACTTTCAGCAACGCCGACAGTTACTCCGTCCAATACTCCGGTAAGCACCGAGACACGACCTCCCACGTTTCTGGGAGAAAGAGGAGCCGCAACTCCAAATCCTTTTCTTCCTGCCTTAGGACAGCGAACTCAATTTCAGCTTGCTTCGCTGGAAGAACAAGGAGAGTATATGATTCGCATTTGGGATATAGCAGGCCGTCTGGTGCGGACTTTGCGAAATGTGTCAGAGTGGGACGGCAGCAGCGAGGCCGGCCATTTATGTGAAGGAGGAGTATATATATTTCAGATTCAAACGCAGGAGCGCAGTAGCATGGGAAAAGTGGTGCTTATTAAATGAGAAAATTGCCGCAAACGATTCTGAAAAAAGAAATGCTTAAAACAGTCGCACTGCAGGTGGGATGCTTGTTTTTCAGCCTAATGGCGATGTCTGCGCAGGCCTATTTTCAGGAAAGCGCTTACGGAGTGCGGCCGGCAGGTATGGGTGAAGCCTTTGTGAGTGTGGCTGATGATGCCAACACGGTTATGTACAATCCCGCCGGGTTTGCGCGCATTGCTGATATTGAAATTATGGGTATGTATTCTGACCTGTATTCTAATCTCAAGGCCCGTTTGTATACCGGTCAATCAGACTATGCCGGATATCATATGGTCTCTGCCGCCATACCGCTCAAGGCCGCAGCCGGAGCGTTTGGCCTGGCCTGGAAACAGTTTAATTCCACTTTTTATAAGGAAAACACCTTTAGTTTGTCCTATGGCCGCAGGCTTTTATCCCAGGAGGGGCTGGAGGCGGGAATTACTTTAAAAGGGCTGCAATGGTTGGTCGAGGCCAATGACTATACTACTGATCCGGCCTATTTTCCTTATAAGGAGCGACATAAATGGGGCCTGACCGCGGACCTGGGTTTATTGGCCGGTATAGCTAAGGATTTTAATGTTGGTTTGGCTATAGATAATATTATACCCGTGGACATGGGTTTGACTGTATCCGAAGTCATCCCAATCATTGTGCGTCTGGGCCTGGCCTATCGCTGGTACTGGAACCGGACAAACATGGATTACCTGCAAACAATATTTGAGATCACAGCGCGCAATAATGTTTATGTGCCCAAATTGGGAGTGGAAGCCTGGATCATCAAGAAAATTTTTGCCTTACGGACAGGAATAAATACCAACCGTTTTACCAGTGGCTTGAGTTTTAAATATAGCCGGCCGGGCCGGCCGTTATCCCTGCAATTTGATTATGCTTTTGGCTATTCTTTTCATATTCCGGATAATTGGGGCTCGCATCGCGTGGGCCTAACCTTTTGTTGGGAGCGGCAAGAAAAGCCAAAGCAAGTAGTCACCGTGATCAAGCCGGAGCAACCGGCGGCCAAAACCCCGGAAATAAAAAAACCAAAAAAAGACCTGTCCCAGGAAGAGGCCAGTCAACAAATCCTGGCAGATCCGGAATTTGTAAAATTCAAACAATTCATGGAGTACCAGGAATTCAAGGAGGCGCAAAAAGACAAAGCGAAAAAAAGCCGTTCTTCTGTTTCCCGGCCGAAAATAAAAGTGGCTAAAAAAACATTGCCCGTTAAAGTCATCCGGCACCAGGAAGACAGGATTATCATTGGCACGGAAACCAAGGTGTTGACGGATCTTCGGAACATTCAAGCGGTATTAAAACAGGTTGGTTATTTGGAGGAGTACCTTGAAAGTAAAAGCGGCCTGCAATTGGAATTGCGCAGATTCAATAGTACCGCAGAATTGAGCCGTGCCTTGGAAAAGGGCGAGATCGATGTGGTGCTTGAATTTTACGGTATCTACCAAAAACTAAAAAAACAAGGTGTGGCTCGACCGGTATTAAACCGCAAGAAACACGGGGAAGTTTCTTCTCCGTATTGTCTGATTGTCAGAGAGGATGACCAAATTACGCAGCTTGATCATTTGCAGGGAAAACGCTTGGGGTATGTCAATTTAGAAGATATTTATTATTTGAAAAAATTCTTTTTTAAACAGCTCGAGGACGTTCAGTTGGGAAAGGTCTTTGAAAAAATTAATCGCTGTGAGAGTACCCGTGCCTGTCTCCTGGCCCTGCAAATGAAAGAGATTGACGTGATTGTAGGCTTGAAATATATACTCAGCGCCTATCAAGCAGAGCAAAAGGCCATGCGCAAAGGTGTGAAAATTATTGCGACCTCGGAAAGGAAAGTGCCTTTTGCCCCGGTGGCTGTTCGGACCAGCTTAAGCAAAGATAAACTAAAAAAAATAGAACTGCTGATTAAAATCTGTGAAGCTATGCACAAAGATGGTCGCGGCAAAAAAATATTAAAAACCTTGGACTGCGATCGTCTGGTACCAAGCAAACAGTAACCAGCAGACCATATGTCTTTCTCTCTTCACTGACATGATACAAAATTCCGTAACAAGTCAGTGAAGAGAGAAAAACCTAATCCGGATAAACCGGAACCAAAATTAACCGCCGATGAACGCAAATAAACGCAGATATTTATAGCTTAAGAGATAAAAAAATTTTTAATCCGTATTTATCGGCGTTTATCGGCGGTTAATTTTCTTTCCATTAGTTCACTGACATATTACAAAATTCCGCGAATTTAAGTAGGCAGGGTGGCAGGGGTATTTTATAATAATCCGATTGATTTCTATATGGAGGCTGCTGGATGGAATCCACCCCCCCCAAAAAACCTTGGTGGCGCCGGCATTATTTTCTGATAAGCAGTCCGGTCATTTTAGTGGTTACCTTGGTTATGACAAGCGCTGTTTGGATTAATCTCTCGGCCATGGAAGAGAATCGAATCAAGGAATATCAAACACTTTCGAGCAATATGGGGCAAACCGCCAAAAATTTTGTTCTCTTGCAGCAATATGATAATTTATTGGATTTAATGCAGCTTTTAACCAAAACTTCCCATATTCAGTATATGGCATTTTATATTGACGGTGAATGCGTGCTGCAGGCTGGAAATGAGAGGGACATAGGCCGGCCGTGGTTTCCGGATAAGGATGCGGCAGAAGAAGAACTGAAAATTATCAGGACCAGACAAAGTATAAATATAAATATGCCGTTGTCAATTTCCGGAGACCGGCGGACATTCAAATTGTTGCGTATTGTATTTTCCTTGGCCGATTTTCAGGAACGCAAGGACAATATTATCCAGGCTATTGGGGTGATTCTAAGTTTGCTGGTCGTTGTTATAGTCTTGCTTGTAATCCTGAATAGTACTCAGTGCCGTTTGGAGAAACAAAATGTCATTTTGCATCAGACCCAGAAGCAATTGCAGCAGGAGGAAAATACCAAGTCGGAGATGATCCGGGCCATTTCCCATCATGCTATGCAATTTCTGACCGCCATCTACGGAAAAATATTCAATTTGTTGAATCAGAAGCAGGCGAGCGTACCTGTGCCGGTATTGACCGCGGGACTAAAAAACATCCGGGAAAACACGGACGCCCTAAAACGAACGCTGGAAAATTTGAAGGATAATGAAAGACTGAACAAAGGGCAGGTAAAGTGTCTGTCGCGGCAAATTGATTTGGTAAAGCTCATTCAGATTGCCGGCCAAAATTTTGAGGAGTCTCTGGCCAAAAGAAAAATATCACTTGAATTTATTCGGCCGCCGGGGCAGCAGCTGGTCTGGGCAGATCCGGAAATCGTAAAACCGGTTATTATGAACTTGCTGGACAATGCGGTAAAATTTTCCCCGGACAGTAGTTGTATTAAAATAAAAGTTGCTGTGGAGGACAAGCTGATTACGACCTGTGTGCAAGATGCCGGTTCCGGGATTGACAAAGCGGATTGGAATAAAATATTTCAACCCTTTGTGCGCCTGCACCCGAAAATCCGGGGGACCGGACTGGGGCTTTCCAATTCGCGGCAGCTTATTCGCCTCCAGGGCGGCGATTTGGGTGTTGCCCAAAGCGAGCCGGGCACAGGCACGACTTTCTGCTTTACACTTCCATTGGCTGAAACCAGAAGTGAGGAGAAGGCGGAATATATTTAGTATTTATGCGCTACTGTTTAAAACCAGGGGTTTTGCAGCAGAATCAGTAAATTACTTGATAAAGCAAGAACGTCCTGGTTCGCGGTTTATAAAAATCATGTACGCTGGTCAAGCGCTTCCCAGCGTGTATAAGCCTGGGCAAGTTCGCTCTCGATTATAGCCAGGCGCGCATTGGACTGGGCGATAAATTCCGGTTTCCGGCATTGCTCAAAATCCGACAACTGATAATGGATCGCTGCCTGCTCTTTTTCCAAAGATTCAATAAGCCCGGGAAGTGCTGCCAGTTCCCGGGTTTCTTTGTAAGCTAATTTTTTGGCCACCTTTTTTGGGTACGGCTTAACGGCTTTTTCTTTTGGTACCAGTAGTTCCGGGCCGGCGGTTGCGATTATTTGATCAAGCTGTTTTTTCCAGTCATCATAACCGCCAATATACTCATTCACGGTAAAATTATTGCCAAAAATTAAGGCGGAGGTGACAACGTTATTCAAAAATTCACGATCGTGACTAACCACCAGCAGCGTGCCTTTATAATCAGAGAGCACCTCTTCCAGTAGTTCCAAGGTCTCGGTATCCAGATCATTGGTAGGCTCGTCAAATATGAGCAGGTTGGAGGGCTGGCTAAACAACCGGGCCAGCAGCAAGCGATATTTTTCACCGCCGGAAAGTTGTTTGACCGGTGTTCTGGCACGGTCTGAGGTAAAAAGAAAATCCTGCAGATAACCTATGACATGTCGGGACTGACCATTGAGGGTAACCCGGTCTCCGCCGGAGGGCACAACATTTTCCCAGACAGTTTTAGCAGGATCAATGCCCAGGCGCAGTTGATCAAAATAAACAGGCAGTACCTGGGCGCCAAGTTCGACTTGACCTTGGTGCGGCGCAAGTTTGCCGAGCAATAAATCTAACAGGGTGGTTTTTCCACAACCATTGGGCCCGACAATTCCAATGCGATCACCCCGTGTGAGCGTAAACGAAAAATCCCGGATAACGGGTATTTGACCATAAGCAAAGCTGACATTTTTGGCTTGCAGAACCCTATCGCCTGAGCGTTCGGCAGTACTGATAGTCAGCGAGACCGTGCCTATACGCTCCCGGCGTTGGCGCCTTTCTTCCCGCATTTTTTTGAGTGCCCGGACCCGTCCTTCATTTCTAGTGCGCCGTGCTTTAATTCCCTGACGAATCCACACCTCTTCCTGGGCCAGCTTTTTATCAAATTGGGCCCACTCTTTTTCTTCGTTATCCAGAACCGCTTGCTTGCGTTCCAGAAAAGTGAGGTAGTCACAACTCCAATCCACCACTTTCCCCCGGTCGATTTCAATAATACGTGTGGCCACTTTCCGGAGCAGCCGGCGGTCATGGGTAACAAAAATAACAGTCAGCTTGGAGGACAGGAGAAAAGTTTCCAGCCAGGTAATGGACTTCAGATCAAGATGGTTGGTCGGTTCGTCAAGGAGCAGCACATCCGGTTCGTTGACCAAAGCCCGGGCAAGAAGAACACGCCGCCGCATGCCGCCTGAGAGAGACGCAAAGGGAACCTCCGGATCAACCTGAACCTGACTGAGCACCCGCTTGACAACAGTCTCGATTTTCCAACCATCCTGCGTAGTAAGCTCGTGCTGTAGTTTATGGAGCAAGTCCTGATCCGTGGGTTCGGAAAGTTCTTGGTGATACAATGCCAGCTTTTCACCAATTGGCCCGGCGCCTGCAGCCACCACTTCAAAGGCAGTGCCAGTCAGGTTTGCCGGCACATCCTGGGAAAGATAGGCTAGTTGCAATCCTGATGCCATACTGATCTCGCCGGAATCCGGCTTGAGTTGTCGGCACATGATTTTCATGAGCGTAGACTTGCCAACGCCATTGCGTCCCAGAATACAGATGCGTTGGCCTTTGTGAATATCCAGGGAAAGATTTTCCAGAATAAGCGGACCTCCAAAAGCGATCCGGATATTGCGCAAACTGATTAATGACATAACCAAAACCTTCCATCAAAAAGATGCAGTTACTGTACCATGGCGCCATAGTGATAACAACCAGTATGGAACCAGGGACGAACAGTAAGGGCGGGTCCTAGACCCGCCCACCATATCAATGATACCCGCAGGGGCGAACCTTATGCTCGCCCGAAAAAAAACGTAGGGGCGACCGGCTGGTCGCCTGTGTTGTGGGAAAATAGGAATTTGATTAATGGTGCCAGGCACCTAATCCCTCGGAGAGGTCGGAATTGTTTTCAATGCGAATGATCATATGGAAGTGATTCATCATGGGTGTGAAAGCATACAAAATAACGCCATATTTCGCTAAAATGAGTTTAAGGATTTTGCATAAAGCTTTTTGATCCTGTTTTTTTCTTTAAAAACAGGCGTTTTCCGTTGGTGCGTGAAGTAATGTGGTAGGTCAAGCCAGGTGTTTTCAATCGAAGCGGTCGGCCCATATTCTGCCTCCTGTAAATGTAAGTTTGATGCTTGTTTATTTAGACAGGGAATAGAGGGAAAAATTGCAGAAAAAATAAAAAAAAGTGGCTGGCACCAGTTCACGGCCATATCCCGCGTCCCGGTATGGTTAACGAAAAACAACTAAAAAAACAATACCACGATTCCGGAGAGTTGCAAGCAGGATTGCTATTTGGGACTGTGGACAAAAGCATAAAAAAATAAAAAAGTTGTCATTCCGGGGCTCTGTTGAGGAATCTCCTAGTCATGC
>JAGLMY010000005.1 GCA_023139775.1 bacterium | reverse complement strand
GGGAATGACAATCTTTGTTTAACTGCACTTGACTGATCTGTTACGTTTTTTTTACTGACCAGATACGCCGGAATCCAGAATTTTCTTCCTTTTTCAAATAACTTATGTCATCATTTCGGAATAGACAGATATTGAGGTGGCAGAATGGTTCGACAGCCTGTAGTCGCCGGGATGTTTTATGAGAGCACGGCCGGTCGTTTACGCGCGGAGATTCAGCAACTCATGCCCTCGGCGCCGGTGTCTACGCGGCAGGCCTTGGGTGTCATGGTTCCGCATGCCGGTTATATCTATTCCGGTCATACGGCCGCGGCAGTATACGCGCGCTTATGTCCGGCAGACGTGTATGTTTTGCTTGGGCCCAATCATACCGGGCATGGAAAAGCAGTGGCAATTTCAGCAGCCGAAGCCTGGCAGACACCCCTGGGACAGGTTCAAGTAGAGCAGTCCATGGTCCGGACCATTCTAAATATAAATTCCGAAGTGCAGTTGGATGAATTAGCTCATCTTCAGGAACATTCCCTGGAAGTACAACTGCCTTTTTTGCAAATGCCAGGCCGGCCGATAACCATTATCCCAATTGTTTTGGGCACCCAACGTATACAGACTTTGGAGGCGTTGGGAAAGAGCTTGGCCCAATGCCTGCAAGCCAGTAATAAAAAATGCCTGATCATAGCATCTTCGGATATGAATCATTTTGAGTCCCTGGAGAGAACCAGGCAGTTGGACGAAAGTGCCTTGCAACATGTTTTGGAACGCGATCCAATCGGGTTGTTGGAGACGGTTCGGAAGAAGAATATTTCCATGTGTGGCGCCGGTCCTACGGCAGTTATGCTTTTTGCCGCCCGGGAAATGGGAGCACAAGAAGCGGAATTGGTGGAATACACCACCTCGGCTGATTTTTCCGGAGATAAAGATCGCGTGGTTGGTTATGCGGGTGTAATAGTAGGGTAGGGGCGCACTGCGTGCGCCCGTAAATTTGGAGGACCGATGGAATTGTGTGTGGTCTTGGTAACAGTACCGAATCAGGAAACCGGTGAAAAGATTGCCCGGCTGCTGGTGGAAGGGCGGCTGGCCGCCTGCGTGAATTGTGTGCCGGGATTGACCTCTTGGTATCACTGGCAGGGAAACATTGAAAAAGATCAGGAACTGCTTTTAATCATTAAAACCCGGCGCCAATTCGTCGATCCTTTAATAAAACTGGTGCAAAGCAATCATCCGTACGAAGTGCCGGAGATCATTGCCCTGCCGATTGTGGCAGGATCTGCGTCCTATCTTGCTTGGGTGGAGCAGGAAACCACAGACCAAGAGCAGGTGGAATAACAGTGAAAAAGATAAAAAACACGAAGAAAGTCATGAAAAAAAAGACCGGCAGATTACCGGAAGATAGTTTTCTACAGTATGTATTGGCAGCGCGTAGCCGCAAACAGGTGGCGCAGCGCGTAGCCGTCGAGTGTAAACAATTGTTCAAGGCCGAACAGGCCTGGATCATTATGCTGCCGCCAGCAGGGAACAAACCATTTATCTTGAATGCTCCGGCTGCCGTGTCTGCACCGGCCGGCTTGCCGGCCGGATTGATTGAATATATAGTGGAGCGTAAAACCATACTGCTCTACCTGCCGGATAAAATAAAACCATATACCGTATATCATGAGGCTACCCACAAGCTGGAAACGCCGGCCAATCCCGCAGACTTGGAAGCGCTTAGACAGAACGATATACCGTGGCTGGGAAAAGCCTACCAACGAGCCAAACTTTTGCTGATCTCTTTGGATTCGCCGGGCAAAGCCAACCGGGATATGAGTCAAGCGGCGGCCAAAGTACTGGTGGTCAAACTGCGGGATTGGAAAAAAGAGCATTTAAAAACCATTGACTTTTTCCTGCCGCAAGCGCGAATGGCCTTGGCCATACTGGAACAAAAAAAGCAGGTCGAAAAACGTTTGCGTCAAGCTGCCGCTGTCTCTGAGATTGCCCAGAACATAAATTCCACCATGGATTTGGATATTTTATTACGTCTGATTATCCTGGAAGTCACCAAAGCCATGCGGTATCAGGGCGGGGACATTTGGTTAAAAGGGGAAAAACAGACCGAAATGATCTATCATAGCGGTCTGGGATTGAATAAAGAATTTCAGCGGGTTCTTTTTACAGAAACCTATTCGTATCAGGTCCTGGCCGGCGGGGATCCGGTCTGGGTTGAGCAGATTGAAAATGACGCCAATGTGGATAAGGACCGGTTGACAATTGTGGGAATTGCTTCTTTGGCGATTGTCCCCTTAAAAACCAAGAATAAAGTCATTGGAGTTATGCATTTTTATTCCAAACAAAAAAGAGCCTTCTCTTCGGAAGAACAATACTTGATGAAGACCTTAGTCACTCTAGCCGCCAACGCGATTGACAATGCCCGTTTGTTCGAAGAAACCAAACGCCGTTCTCAGGAATTATTGGCCTTGTATGAAGTGGCACAAGTGATCAGTGAAATGTCCAATCTGGACATTGCCTTGGAACAAATAGTTGAACGCGTGAGTGGGGTATTGAACGCGGAAAAAAGCTGGTTTATGTTCCACAGCCGTGAGGACAACACCTTGGCTACGCATCCGGCTGCGATAGGTATTGATGAAGAACAAATCGCAGGGATGCGTGTGTCCCTGGAAGCCACGGTAGTCTCGACTCAAGTGTTTCGCACAGCACGTCCGCTGTTTACGAATACTGCCGAGCAGGAACCGCTGGTGCAAGCGGAATTTAAAAATATTTTTACCTTGCGCAATCTTATGGCAGTACCTTTGCGCGGACAAGAACAGACTTTGGGTGTTTTTTTTGTGGCCAACAAACGGGAACAGAGCAGCTTTACCGGAAATGATGTGCGCTTGTTTAAGACCCTGGCTTCTGAGGCCACAGTTATCATACAGAATGCCAATCTGTATAACAAATTGAAGCGCAGCTATCATTCTATTGTGCAAGTTATTTCCGATATGGTGGATGCCCGGGAGCCGTACACCCGCGGTCACTCGGAACGTGTCTCCTCGTATTCCGCGACTATTGCCGAGCAAATGCAATTGCCTCGCGATGAAGTAGAGCGGATTAAAATGGCCGGTTTGTTGCATGATATCGGTAAAATTGGAATCTCGGAAAACATTTTATTGAAACCAGCCAAGTTGGGAGCAAAGGAATACTCAGCCATGCAACGGCACTCGGAAATAGGAGTGCAAATTATAGAAAACGTGGAATTTCCTTGGGAAATCAAGGACTTGATCCTGCATCATCACGAACACTTTGATGGCAATGGCTATCCTGCCGGAATCAAAGGGGAGGCTATTCCTCTGGGATCCAAGATTATCGCGATTTGTGATGCCTTTGATGTTATCACCAGTGTGCGTTCGTATCATGCCCCCAAAACACCTTGGGATGCTTTTCGGATTATACGAAAGGCGGCAGGCACGCAATTTGACCCTCAAGTGACAGATGCTTTTGAAAAAGTATGGGTTCAATTGAGTGAAGAGATTGAGAACCGGATTAAGGAAGAAAATGATAAATCGTAGAGACGCGATTAATCGCGTCTCTACTTTTGTTTGACCAAAGTCTTTACTGTGCTCACCAGGTGTTTGGCGGAAATACCGTATTTATCAAAAAGCTCATCCGGTTCTCCGGATTCGCCGAATTGATCTGCCACACCGACCCGTTTGAAGGGAATCGCTTGCCTGGATTCTGCCAGTACTTCAGCTACCGCACTTCCCAAACCGCCGATAATGGTATGTTCTTCTGCTGTGACAATAGCGCCGGTTTCCCGGGCAGCCGCTAAGATGGCTGCTTGATCCAAAGGTTTGATCGTATGCATATTCACAATACGTACAGAGACGCCCGCTTTTTGCAACTGTTCGCCGGCCAGCAAGGCTTCTCTGACCATGGTGCCGCAGGCGATGATGGTGATATCCTCTCCGGCGCGCAGGGTTTGCGCTTTGCCCAGCACAAAAGGTTCCTGGGCGTTGATGCTCTCGACTTTTGGCCGTCCCAACCGCAGGTAGACCGGGCCCTGATGCTCAAACACACAACGTGTGGCTTCGGCGGCTTGCGGGCCGTCGGCCGGAACCACGACCGTAAAATTCGGCATGATGCGCATGAGGGCAATGTCCTCAAGGGCTTGATGCGAAGCGCCGTCCGGTCCTACGGAGAGACCGGCGTGACTGGCCGCGATTTTCACATTGAGATTTGGAAAGGCAATGGAATTGCGTACTTGATCAAAAGCCCGGGTGGTGGCAAAAACAGCAAAAGTAGAAGCAAAAGGGATCTTGCCGGCCACAGCTAATCCTGCCGCCCACCCGATCAGATTTTGTTCCGCCACTCCCAGATTGAAGAAACGATCCGGAAATTTTTTAGCAAACACATTAGTTTTGGTTGAGCAGGAAAGATCGGCATCCAAAACATACAGGTTGGCATGGGAAGCGCCCAACTCAGCCAAAACATTGCCATAGGCGTCGCGCGTTGCGATTTTTTCACTCATGATACGTACTCCTTATTTATCAACCACAGACAACCGAGAATCAATACCCATGGGTTTTGTTCAGCGAAATAACTGTGGAAATGTAATGATCTTCAGATCAATAGCAGGAGGATCTGATTTTTTTATTTCAATTCGTCCAGGGCTGTGCAGACCTGTTCTTGATTTGGCGCAATTCCGTGCCAGTTGACTTTGTTTTCCATGAATGAAACGCCTTTGCCTTTAACCGTCTTGGCAATAATCACCGTTGGTTTGGCAGTTTCAGCTCGGGCTGCTGCAAAGGCATTTACCAGAGCGCAGTGATCATGCCCATTGCACTGAACCACATGCCAGCCAAAAGCACGCCATTTTTCCGGAATTGGATCGAGATTCATTATCCGGCAGGTTTCTCCGTCGATCTGGAGTCCATTGTTATCAATAATAACACAAAGGTTGGACAATCGATAATGGGCCGCACTCATGGCTGCTTCCCACACCTGCCCCTCGTTCATCTCGCCGTCACCCACCAAAGCATAGACCCGGTAGGCAGCCTGATTTGGGTCTTGTGTACGAGCTGCCGCGGCAATACCACAGGCCACGGAAATACCTTGGCCCAAAGAGCCGGTGGACATTTCAACCCCCGGAGTTTTATTCATATCCGGGTGTCCTTGCAGCGTGGAATTCAGTTTGCGTAAAGTGCCCAGCAAATCCGGCGAAAAATAACCGGTTCGGGCAAGCACGGAATAGAGTGCCGGAGCGCCGTGTCCTTTGGAAAGGATGAAACGGTCTCGTTGTTTCCAGTCCGGTTTTTGCGGATCATGATTTAATTCGGAATAATAGAGGGTTGCCAGGATATCAGCACAGGACAAAGAACCTCCGCAATGCCCGGAGCCGGCAGCGCCCAACATCTCAATAATATCGCGACGAAGGGTTGTTGCCTGTTGAAGCAAAAAGGCAGGATTAGGATTTTTTGGGAATGCCACAGTGAAAACCTCCAAAAAATATAGAAAAAAAGATGGTACTAAACCAGCGTGGTCTTTGTCAAGCGATAAAAAACGTACCAGACAGTTAACCGAATGTAGGGGCACCCGCAAGGGGTGTCCCTACAAACATTTTGTGTATACGTTGGCGTAGGGGCGACCCTGGCGGTCGCCCTGCCTCGCTTTTTTCTATTTCGTTTTTAGGTAAGATATACGAATTGTTGAAAAAACCACTTATTTTTTGGGGAATTTGTGAACAAATAAATTAGGGTTTTAGGCTGTGAAAAAACCGATTTTTATTGCACCTCGCCTAAAGCCGACAAAACCATTGTAAAACAAGGATATTATTTTTGCGCCCATTTTGACTTAAACACTTTCAGATGATATACTTACTATAGAATAAGTATGTTTTTCTGGTAATTATTACAAATTGGGATAAATCCCGATATATATTTAATTTTTTTAAAGTTTACACCCAAGTGGAGAGGTGATCAGCATGACAACCATAGAAATGATTTTTACAGCTGGAATGAAAAAGTGTAAGGACTTCGGCAGATTATTGCGAGAGCGACAACGTAAAATAATCTCAACGATCCTGGCGGTAACTTTTATGTTTACCATGACCGGGATCGACATCATACTGGCGCATGCTTATGATCCCAACCGCAATGAGAACTACTATCAAGACACAGTTGACGATTTCCAAGCTCCCATAAACATCCAAAACAATCAACCCAATGCCTTTGATGCCATCTCCTGTCAACCCACCACTGAGGATGGCGGCGTTAGAGACACCCAGTTAAATGTGCTCAAATCAGAATACGGTGATATCCTCAAAACTGTGTCTTTACAAACCGTAGCTGAGCAAAGTGCGAATGGCGCCGGCTTAGATACGCTGATTAACCTGGCAATTGAGAATACTCCCGGCCAGACAAAGGGTGAACAACCAATAACTGATACGGATTCAAATATGCCAGCCGTTGATCCAGGCATTCAGGCTGAGGCAGTCACTACAGGTCAAGGACCATTAACCTTAACCCTGCAATTAGGCAGTGGTGTGGAGGCTGCACGTTTAAGTCCGGAAGCTAACAGCGCTTTGGCAGGACTGCCGGTTCCGTTGCCGGTGGTTCAGGATAGTAAGCCGATTGGCGACACAACAGAACCGATTCGGACCGAAGATCCAACCACAGACAAAATCATTACCGCAACAACTGATAATACGATTATTGTCTCCGAAGTGGTGGTTACGCAAGATCAGAGTGATGATCAAGCGCCGGTTACGACAGACACCACACAACCGGAAATCGCGGATGTTCCGGACACTACTACCCAAGATCAAGACAACCAGACTACCACAGCTGAGCAAGACGCAGAGCAAACCATTGAACAGAAACCGGACAATGTGTTTTCAGACATGGCGCGGCAGTTTATGAATCTGCTGGGCCTGGGTGATGACAATAACCAGGAAGACATTTTAAATCCGAAAGACCTGGAATTGCCGGATAGCCTGACAGCAGCCGGTATAGAAGCAGGTCAGGACAATGAATCCGAAGTCAAGGACACTGAAACAGAGACCCAAGAAGATGCATTAACTGTAGTGGCTGAGTTGACACAAGAAAATGAAAAAGGTGAAGCCGTAGAAGACAAAGAAGATGACCAAGAGGGCAACCTGCTGTCTGAGGAAGAGTCGCCAAAAGACGCGGCTGTCAAAACAGATGACGATGAGAAAGGTGAAGAAAAACCCAAAGAAGAGGGCGAGAGCGAAGGATTTCCGGAACAGATACTGGCCATGTTAGGAATAGGCGGCGAGGATGAAGGCAGTGATATTGACGTTGAGATGCTGGAAGACATGCTGGGCGAGGTCATGGAGGGAGAGGGTATGCCCGCCTTGGAAGCCGGCGAAGGACTGGTTTTGGAAGAAGATGTGGATATCAATGCGTTGCTTGAAGAGTTGGGATTGGAAGAAGAAGGTTTGCCTGTAGAAGCCCGCGAATTATCGCCAGTGCTGGCAAGGACAGATGAGGATGAGACCGAGGATACGGAAAACGAGGGAAATATTGAATTGTCGGGTGAGACAGAAGATGAGGTGCTGGTAGAAAACACGGACTCAGAAATGGATGAAGAAAATAATATTGCCATTGTTGGTCCGGAGGCTCGTGTGGAAGCCGAGCTGGAAAATGAGGAAGAAGGCGAAGCTCAAATCAAAGGCGCTAACGTGGACGCGGATATGCTGGGCGATGACTTGAAAGATCTGCCGCAGGAAGCATCAGCAGCAGCCGTGTTCCAAAGCTTGGGGTTGGAACCCGTTGGTGTGAGCGAATCCGGGTATATGGCCACTTTGGGCGAGGTACTGCAAAGCGGCATAAATTTAATTGTCACCGGAGAGAACATTCCTTCAAATTATTCAGAATTGGACAAAAAAGCGGTGAATCCGTATTCGGAGGACATGACTATTGATATCGGCATGTCCGCGCCTCTAAATCCGGAAAAGGTTGATGTCAACATGATCTTTGACAGGGATGATTATAATTTTACAGTCACTGCCGGAGCGCAGAAAGAAGATACACGCATTAAATATGTAAGCTTAGAAGCTTTCGACGGCAGGCAGGATGAGATTGTGACCTTGCAGGACGCTCCTGAGGGAGAACACACACCGGATAGCCAGGGATGGGGAAGCTCCGATGCTGCTGGAGCAGATCCCTGGGCCCAGGCCGGCATGTGGGATCATCCGTCTCCGCCGGAACAAGACTCACAGGATAATTCGCAGGGTAGTCCGGGATGTATGGATTACTTCACCTATGGCATCACGCTTATAATTCTCGGACCTATTTATGCGATAATAAACTTTATTACAAATCCGAGCCTGAAATCGTTTGGGGACATGCTGCTGTTTGTTGTCCCTGGTTATACAATGTATAAAATCATTACTTTTGAGTGGGATGATATGGAGGAATTGGGTGAATTTGCTAATTCGCCAATAGGCAAAATCTGCATGTGGATTATTACCATTGTTGTAAGCTTTTTCACCCTGGGCGCGGGAACAGCCTTCATGATAGCGCTTCAGGTAGCAATAGCATTAATAAGTTTGATTTGTTTGTTTGTTCCCATGCCGGAATGGCTGGACATTGCTCTTAGTATTGTAACCGCTGCCTTAGGCGGCTGGGCTAAAGCGCTTAGTAGTGCGCTTGAGAACGGAGTCAAGCTTATATTAACTACTTTTCTGGATATGCTCAAGAGCATAGCTCACGCTAAAGTTTTGCCGGAAGTCTTAAAGAGGGTTATTAAAGAAGTCATTATGCAGTTCTTTGTCAATACATTGGATGATAAATTTATGGTTTTTAAGACCATTTTGGGTCTGGGCGCCGATGTTCTGGCCAGCGGCTTGGCCAGCTTACTAACCGGTGATGGTTTTTTTGACGGACTCGAAGACGGGCTCATGGACATTTTAGGGATGGATAAAGGCAAAGACTTCGTGGAGCAGTTAGATACCGCGAAGGTACTGCTCTCGCCCATGATGCGGGCCATAGTATCGGTCCTGATCCATGTCTCGTTTTTAAAAGACGACGGCGATCCCAATGAGGCACAGGGCATGCGCGCCGGCGCGGTTTACGGCGCCTTGGCCAGCGGTGTTATGGGCTATGCCAGTGCGCAAATAGATATCCAGAACGTGGGCAAGACCCTGAGCCTGGACATGATGCAGGAATTGGGCGTTCTCTTAAATGAGATCGTTCGTCCTGTGGTCGCGGCAGCGGTTTCCTCGTTCATCCAAACCACTCAACCCGCGGGTTTGCAAGACGAGGGCTGGGGCGCGAACCAGCTTAATATGGTTTCTGGGATGGCCGGCGATGCTGTTACCGGAATAATACCAGGTCTTGCTATGAACGAAACGAAACAAACCATGGAGTGGACCGGCTTAGCTGCTAATATACAAAAAATGTTTGGCGGCGGCAGCGGCAACGGTACTGGCGACGGTACTGGTAATAAGACTGGCAACGTTACTGGCGGCGTTACTGGCGGCGTTACTGGCGCGCAAGGTGTGGTTGGTGCTGGTGTGTTTGGACCCGGATCTAATATGGCAGTGAACATGCCAGGACAGGATAGTAAAGCTGTTGGCAATCCGATTGCAACTGATGCGGGTAAATTTTCTACAGCAGAGACTACAGCAGAGATTACAGAAAATAATGAAAGGGACAGCGAATCTAATATTGAATCCAGCACCGCGACTGTATCCAACTCTAGCTTGCCCCAAAATACGGTTTCCGACAAATCACAAACTCCAAAGAGCAGCATGCCGAAGTCCGAGAAAACCAAGCCGGCCGATGCACCAAAACCGGTTCCGGATACCACAAAAACAGAGAACCCCAAGCCCCAAGCCGCTAAACAGGAGACGATTCCTGATACCAAGATGCCAAATACCACACATGATGACACATTAAATACACCGAAGATTGAAGATCAAAAACATACTGACTCTGCCTCGCGTGAAGAGCTGACAGATCACCCGGAAAATCTGCCCCAAGTCCGGGATAAACATAAAGTCGAGATCAAGGATTTAACTGGGTTGAACACAAAACAAACCAGAGAGGGCGACAAGGTGGCTAAAAGCGAACGCCAAGATGGTGAAAAAGTAGAAGGAAAAGAGGGTGACACAAGTGGTAGTGGCGGTGAAGGCGCAGAGGGCGAAGGAGCAGAAGGTGAAGGCGCAGAGGGCGGTGACGCAAAGGGCGATGGCACTGAGGGAGGCAAATCCAATTCTAATGTAACCAATGCCAATACCGGCAGTAGCAGTGTTTACGTTGCTCCGACCACACTAGCCAATGCCGTGGCCACTCAGCAGCAATTAACGGAAATAAAGGCCACGAACGCCAAATCTTCAGGCAGCCAAGGGACTAATCCATCCAAGTCTACTCCTAAAGAGGGAACTTCGGTCACAAACAGCTCAGTAACCGGTGAAATGTATAGAGAGAATAAAAACTTGCAGCATGCCATAAAAACCATGGGCCCGGATGTGCTTTCTTCAGTTCCTGACAACGCGACCCTTAACGTGAAGTCCTATACAAATCAAGACGGAAATCAGATGATGGAAATTTCGGCTGTTAAGCCGGATGGCAGCACGCAGTTGCTGGCTATGAATGAGACACTTCCCAACAAACAGAACAATACTACCGTCTTCAATCAAGGTGCTGCCGGCGTTGAAGCCCGCACCTATGCCGGCGGTAACGACGGCCAGGCCAAGCAAATAGGTGATAAATTTACAGTTCCGGATATGGATCTGTCCCAAGGCTTGGCAGGCAAAGGCGGCGTGGCCAGCACCGCCCCAGGCAAAGGTAATGGTAAGAAGAGCACACCCGGACTCCCCCAAAAAGCCGGAGACCGGATTGATAAAGACGGCAATTCTGAGGGAACAGCGACTGATGTTAAACTTGGTGAAGACGGTAAACCCTTAGAAGCTGATGCATTAGCTGCTGCCGGTGCCGGCAAATCCACCTTGGGCCAAGGCCAAGGCCAAGGCCAAGGCAAACCGGTTGAGTTGGAATTGCCAGATGGTTCGAAAGCCACTGGCAAGCTGGATGATGAAGGTAATCTGGCACTGACCGGCACCATTGGTCCGGACGGAAAAGTTAAATTTGACAAACCTGCCAGCCAGGGTGAATTTGATCCGAGTAATGCCAAACTGGGCACTGCCACCTTGCCGGGAGGTCAGAAAGTCCCGTGCATGATTAATATCAAAACAAAAGAGGTGCATATTAAAGCTAAAGTTGGACCTAACGGTGAAGTCAGCTTTAACGGAAACACAGCCGCCAATATGACCGTAAGTTCTGACAGCAAGAGTATTGAAAGCAACAATACCGGAGGTACTGTTGGGGACAAAGGTGGCAACAAAACCGGTCAGCCCGTGGCCAAAATGGTCGGGCAAGAAACGCGTAACTTGGCGGATGGCCAAAAAGTACCTGACAAGGTGAATTCTGACGGTTCTTCTGTGGAACGGCCCAAGGATATGTTGACCCGTGCTCCTCCAACCGCGGAAGAAAATCATGGCAGCGCCACTAATGACAGCGCCACTGATGGCAGTGCCAATAATGGTACTGACAATAATATGCTGGGGGATAATTCCGCCAATCCGGAAGTGCTAAATAATAAGAGTTCGGTTGATCAAACCAAGGGCACTTTGTCGGATAGCACGCAGCCTATGGCAAAGGTTACTAATGATGAAACAACGCCCGAGATTAAAAGTGATAATAAAATCCCGACTAACCAGATGTCGAATGAACAAGCTGCCGGCGCCACCAACGATACCACTAAAAATACCACCAAACGTGAGACCGCAGTTAAGGACAAGGAAGAGCAAGCTCAGCAGGAAAAAAAGGTTGAGAGAGACAAGAGCGGCCAACCTGATACAAAGGGTACTGACAAGACTGGAACCAAACCAAAGTCCCAACAAACCAAGAAAGACTCCTGGTCTCCTTTAGCACAGTTGTTGACTCTGGGTCTTATCAACTTTAAGGATCCGGGAACAGTAGGAACATCCACCTTTGAATTTACCGGAAAAGACGGGAAAGCGGTTACTGCAACCGTAGACGACACTGAGTGGAATCAACCGTATGTTGACCGGGATCGCAGGTCTCAGGTCGAGGTGAAAGCCAGTGACGGTCATAGTTACACCCTGGCTATAGATCAACAAGGCAACTTTCATGGCGCTTCCGACTATATCGTAGTCGGTGGTTTCTGGGACAATAAAGTCATCAGTCGTCAAATGGGTCCCAACGGTCCTGCAGATATTGCGTATACACATTTTGAAGGACAAGTCAACCAGGTCTGGAAGTACGATACAGCTAAAAAGACCTGGGTTAAGACCCAACAGCGCATTTATATCAGAACCAACCGCGGCCTGGAAATATCCGCTCTGTTGGATACCAGGCATGTTGCAGGCCAGCCAAGCGAAACCCGGCGCGCGCGGGTACTGATAGCCAATTCCAATCCTTCGGTTATGGCGCAAAACCCGGCTGTGATTAAAGTGCTCACAGACCGGAATCTGCAGCCAGGCACCCCGGCCTATAACCAGGCCTTGCAAGAGATGGCTGGTAACTGGTCCAAAGAAGCAGTAGATATTGCGAAAAATTATTTGGCAGAGACGAACGTTGGTTCTCCTGAACATGAAACTGCCATGGGTCTCTGGGCCTCCGCATCGCTGAAGTATGCTGAGAATATGCTGGACGGAACCCCGGAAAGCGTAAAAAACGCGGACAGCCTGGTCAGCGCGGTTCTGGCCAAAATATCCGGTTTTAAGGATAGTGCTACGCGGGCGGAAGTGGCGGCCCAGGCCCTAAAGATAACAGAACAGACAGGCAATCAGTTTCTATATAATAAAGCCGTAGAAATAGTCGAAGATTATCTCAAAGAGCAAACCCTAAACCCTGATCCAGCCAAAGTTGTTCAGACGCTCGCTCTGGCGCTGGAATACCACAAAAAAGCGCATCAGAAATCTTACCAGATGATTCGGGCAGTAGAGGAGTATGAGCGGGAAAGAACCCCGGAAAAATTAGAAGCATTGGTCAACTTGGCCCGGAAAAGCGGAGACGCGGGCTCGCTTATCATAGCTGCCAAAAAGCAGCTCCAGGCCGGACATATGATTGCCGCAGTTGAAACTGCCAAGCACGCCTATATGGCTCCCAATAAAAATATGTTGCCAAAAGAAGCCCAAATGGCAATAGACGCCCAGGTCGCGATTATCTTAAAAGACGCTAACGATACGAGTGGTATGATTGAATATGTGGTAGAAGGAGTTTGGGAATATCTTGAGCAGCAGATGCAGCCCCAGGATATGGCACAGTTACAAGACATGGTTAAAAATGCCTCTGCCGGGGATCAAAGGCTTAAACTTTTTGACGATTCCCAGCCGAAGTCCTTTAGCGAGAAAATGGTTGACAAATTTACTAAAGAAGTCATTAAGCAGGTCTGGCCGCAGCTTGTCAAGATGCCCTTTGGTACGCAAAAAACGGTCCCAGGCCTGGGCGTAATAAATAAAGGTGCTGATGGCAAGCTTACCCTTACCCAGCAATTGAATGATTATTCGCAAATAATTATAAGTTTCAAACAAGAAGGGCTGGGTATAGTTGTAGCCGCAATACAGACCAGCGACGCGCAAGGAATCAGCGCGGTTTATCAGGCAGGCGAAGACGGCGTGACTATGACTCAGGAACGGATGTCTGTCCAAATCATGCTTGACGGCCAAAAGGTAACCCGCTATGTGCTGATTACACAAGCTGATATTACTGACGGCAGCGCGTCAGTCTTCCATAAAGAAAATGGAAAAATTTATCACCTGACAGTTGATACCCAAACCAGAAAAGCCACGGCTGACATGATCTATGCCCAAGATAAACTATTGGCAGCTTTAAATGCAACAAATCATGCCACCATGGTTTTTGAAGGCAAGAATCCGGTGATATTTATTAACGGCAAACGCCATGAAACCACTGAAGTAGCAGCTATTACTACGGAGCATTTAACGCAATTGGGTATAAAAGCTGATTCAGCCCGGACCCTAACCAAGATGCTGGAAGGCAAGAGCGCTTATCGTGCCGGAGACGGCACCTTATTTATCGGGACCCAGGCTGAGATTAAGGCAGGCAATTATTTTGTGGCCGGCAGAAATCAGCTTGATAAAGCAGGCGAGCAGACTCTGGGCTATCTGGCTGAATATAAAGACAACCAACTCACAAGAGCAGACGTATCCGGCAAAATGTTGGCGCATGACATGATTATTACTCCCCAGCCGGGCAATGCCAAAAACTATACAGTGACCCAACACAGCGCGGATAAATCCCGCGTCTCCGAGGCGATTTATAAGGATAACAAACCTAGCGGCTCAACAACCATTTTCAATGATTTGGGCAACGCTGAATTACACTATGACGCCAAAGGCGACTTGATCCCAGCCAGCCTGCAAAAACTCACACAAAATAAAAACGTCACTTTCAAAATGAACCCAGACGGCAGCTTTACCTTAACAGACAATAAAACCCGCAAACAGGAACTCTTCAGCGCGAACGGCCGCCGCCTGATCCCAGGCGGCAGCAGCGGCGGCAGCGGGCTGCAGGAAGTAATGGAGTTTGACGTACAGCAGGAGATAAATCTGAAGTTTGCCAAATATAATGATGTAGATGGAAAAGGCGTAAATATGACAGTGCATGAAGTCACCAAGAAGCATGTGGTCGTGCAGATGTCAGGTGATGGGAATATAACGAAGACGGTTACGAAGAGTGATGTTTTGGGAAGTGTGGATAAACAGAGCATATCAGAATGGAAAGTTGATCCTGAGACTAAAAAAGCAGGATTTGTTTGGGTAATGGATAAGAAAGAATTTATAGCAACAAACGCTGAAGTTAAATTTGGGTTAGCGAAAGCAACGGGAGATAAGTTTGTTGCGCAATTGACTGACAAGAAAGGCAAATGGGGCGGAGTCCAGGGAGATGCGTACAAGAACAAAAGTGATGCAGCTGCCCAAGGTATCTACAATTTAGAGAACGGGAAATGGACATGGAAAACAGACGCTAAGGAGTTTACAGCGAGCGCAGCAGAGGAAAAACAAGGTCTGGCCAAGACCGGAGAGAAGTTTACGGCATATTCAAGTGAGAAAGGCAAATGGGGCGGAGTTCAGGGAGATGCGTACAAGAACAAAAGTGATGCAGCTGCCCAAGGTATCTACAATTTAGAGAACGGAAAATGGACATGGAAAACAGACGCGAAAGAGATAACCGCGACTAAGACAGATGCGAGAAAAGGTTTAGTACCTAGTGTTGGAGATAAGTATACCGCATATTCTACAGAACGTGGCGAATGGCTTCCAAGCGTATCCTGGACAGCTGAAGAGTTGGCAGCAGCGAAAAACAGTCCATTAAAAAACAAAGAACAAACCGCTAATGTGATTTCTCTTGCCAAAGAAAAGACTGGAAAAGCCAACCCTGAAATGACGATTACCTTTAATAAAGACAAGCAGTTAACGGGCATACAGTTTGAAGATAAAGACGGCAATGCATGGAACGCTGAATTTGAACAAAAAACAAAAACCACAAAAAAGTATATACCAGGCACGCATATAGAAGCCGGCAGGGATAAGCAGATTACCTGTGAAGTAACCAGCTGGACAAAAACCCAGGAAAATCAAACTCTAACATTGCCGGGAAAAGGGGAACAAACCGGCACTCTGCGCACTACCTATGCTGCTGATGGAACAACTAAGAAAGGCGAGCAGTTTACTTATAAAGGAGAGATTGCTGGAGATCGCTGGAAAGGTAAGCACGCCGGCGAGGTGACCGTCAAGATCATCCGCGGTAAAAATGATGTGGTTGTTAAAAATATAACAGAAGGATTTACGCCGGCAAATGAGCAATTATATCTGGCGCGCGAGAGAATTGCCACAGCCGGCAATATAAGCCAATGGATGGAGCTTTATGGCAAAAGCGATATGGCCGGTGCTACTGCGGAAAATATTGGCAGAAAAATTTTCATGGCTGACATCAAGGAAGCATACGCAACAGTTTCACATAAGATAAACAGGGCAATTTACCAGTCATCAGAATACGCTATTGATGCGGCTTCTTTAACGCATAATTTAATGGGAAAAATAAAATACTTCTTCGGCAATAAAGACGCAGCAGCAGTGCATACGGCAATTGCCGCGCATACCGGCCAGGCGCATCAAGAGACTTTTGGCAAAATGCTGCACATTGACTGGGCAAATGACAATCTTTTGGTAACAGGAGCAAAACTGGCGCTGGGCGCAGGGACATATTTTTTCGTAAAGACGGAAATTATGCTGGGTTTTATGGCGCCTTTGGTTTTGGATGTCGCGAATGGCGTGCGTACTATGGTGAGAGATGTGTCCAGGGGAGAAGGCTGGGGAGACTGGGATGCGCTGATAGTAACCGGAGCAGGTTTGGTTGATTTTCCGATACATATGTGGGAGATGTTAAAGACCAATCCTGCCCAGGCACTTGCTTTTGCCTTTGGCGGCGGCCAGTTTGTAGGAACTGTCGCGCGCAAAGCCGGGATCAGCGTATCCAGGGCAACGGTTAATCAGGTGATGAACTTTGGGTATCTTATGGTTGCCAATCGCGCTTTGGGACTGGCAGGTGAGTATATCGGTGGATACTTTGGCAGCGACCTGGGCGCTTTTTACGGCAAGGGATTAGGCGGCTTGAGCGCCATCCCGGCAATGGGCAGCATAGCTATGCATTTAAAAGGCGGACAAGTTAAGGCTTTTGGAAGGGAGTTTAAATTTGAAGGCGTTAAAGCGCGCGCCCAAACTGTTGGCTATACCCGGGCGATTTTTGGTTTGAAAGGTGCCGGAGTATTTGTAGTCGGCGGATTGCAAGCCACCCGCCACACGCTTACCTCGCCGATAACCGCGGGACTTAAACTACCTGGCAGAATATTTTCCTTGGTTGGCGGACGCGCGTATTTTGCCAACCGTTACGCGAACCGCGTTACTCGTATAGCGCAAGGCAAGTCTCATATGACGCAAACAGAGATTATTATAAATAAATATGGCCGCAATATTACCGCTTACGCCCTGAAATTAGGCCGTAACGCGAAAAAAGGAACTTTTCAGGATATCAAAAAAGCAGTTGCCGTAAGAGTGGAAAGCAGTGGAAAAAGAATGCAAATAGGAGATAGGCAAGCCTTTACCCAACTGAATCAGGGTGTACAGGCAAAAGTTGTTACAGCACTGGCCCGGGTTGGTGCGGATAGATTAACCACTAACCGGGTTATTGATAAAATTTCCCGCACCGCAAATGGAGATGTTGGAAAAATTAATAAGATATTGGAATCTGTTACCAATCAAAAAGATTCCATCACAGCGCTGGAAATGGAAAAAGAAGCTGCGCAAATTGAACCTGTAAGCGCGAAGAGCGCGGCCAATGCGCCGGGAAAATCATCATTTATATCAAGAATTAGAAATCATTTCAAAACATCAGACGCGGCTGCGCTGGAGGCCATGGGTATCGCGCAAAAGCATAATTATACTAATGCCAAAAGCGTCTATCAAGGCGTGAAATTAGTATCAAAAGCCTCAAATGTGCTGGCCAGAGGGCTTGGCAAAGGCGGAAACCAGGCGCTTAATATTATTAACAGCCTGAATAAGGATGGATTGAAGACCGTGCTTTCCAGAGCAGGACTAAAAGAATGCAATGCCATGCTGAGCAGGAATCCGGCCAAGACCAATGAGATTTTAGCAGCTGTTTTTGAAAAAAGCCCTATAGCGCTTAAGACACTAATAGCCGGAACAGATGCCAAGGCCGCACAAGTGTTGTTGGAGAAAACCAGTTCTAAGGTTATGGATAAGACCGGAGTGCTGGAAGCACTGGCAGCGCCTATTCTGAATAAAGCGCTGGCAAAAATGAGCGGCCGGGAAAAGCGGCTTCTGGTTAACAAATTGAGCGCCAAAACAGCAGAATCCGGCAAAGCTATGGAGGGTTTAGATACAGCCAAAAAGTCAGAGACCGCAAAGACAGCTTCTGAGGCAGATACAGCTCGACTGGCGCCGCTGCTGGAAAAGCTGGCGTCTAAACTGAACCTTCAAAATACAACCAAACTTGTGGCTGATCTGCCAATTAAGCATCCTGCCAAAGCCGCGATGCAACAAGCGGTTATAGAGGGGATTATGCAAAGTTCGCTCTCTGCCCGGAAAAAGATAGCAGCGCTGAAAACCACGTTTAATATTCATGGGGACAAGGCAAATAAGCTGCTGGATCAACTGGGCACAGAACGCATGCAGAATATTATGACGCAAAATCCATTGGCCGGTCTGAAATTTGTTGATGCCATGAAACTAACGGCAAAAGAAAAGACAGCATTATTTAAAGAACTCTTTTTGAAGAAAGACTCGGTTTTGCAGAAGGATATTATTAAAGATGCTGTGAACTTCAATAATTTTAAAACGGTCTGCAAAGAAGTATGTAAAGTTTTTGGCAAAGACAAGGTAGTCAAAAACGGACTGAACGGCATCGGGAAAAAGATTAGGAATGTACAGCGCAGAAATGAGGAGATAGCTGCGAAGGAAATGAAATCCAAGGGGGATGTACCGGCCCAGGTTGAAGCCGCACAAGCTCAGGCAGAGCCCGGAAATTTGCAATCCAAGAAAAATAAAGTAATGAAAAGTTTTAAAAGTGCAGCCGGAAACATGAGAGGTTTATTAGAAGCTATTAGCCGGGAATGGGCAAACAGCCGTTTGGTCTGGGATACCGGCCAGGTTAATGAAGCACAGGTTATAGTAGCAGCAACAGCATTCCACGCAGCTCAAGCCTTTGTTTTGGGATCAATAAAAGGGATAAGAGCATGGCGCTTAAATAGTTCACCGCGTGCCAAGGCCAGAGCAATAAATCGGCTTAACCAAAATCGGCCCGGATTTGAGAACACTATCAAAGCAAATGATGTGCGCAGCGTTGAAATAAGCAGAGTAGCCAAAATGTTTGCCGGCAATCCCAGGAAAACCCTGAAATTTTTGCAAGAGTTGAAACTGTCGCCCGCTGAAAAAGTTAATCTACTGCAAAACCGGGATTTTTCCAACGCTATGATTAAATATAGTCAGGAAAAAGGAAGAGCCGCATTTTTGCAGAAAGAACTGGGCAAATATTTCGGCCAAGAGGGCCAGGTCAGCGAGGCCATCAATAAATTAACTGCCAAAGCAGAAATAGTTATTCGCGAGGCTATTGCCAAAGATTTAGCAAAAAGCATGGGCATTAAAAGCCTTGAAAAAGCCAATGGAATTACCCGAGGAGCAATCAGGAATATAGCCAAAGAGATAGCCAGTGCCAGAAAAACCGCGTATGGGCGTAAAGTAACAGCAAGTGAAAAAACAGCAATAGTAAGAAAGATTGCCAATGAATACCGCCGGGCTGAGCAGAATAACATTTCCCGGGCCGAAGCCAAGTCCAGAGCTGAAGTTTTTTTGAATGTGGAGCTGGGGAAAAAGGCAGCAACCGACAAAGCTCAAGGTGTGCTAAAAAGTGAGGCAAAAGCTGAAAAAGCAGGAGAAAAAACCGGAACAAAATTCAGCCGTCTGAAAGAAACACTTAAAAAAGCGCCAAATGCTGTTAAATCCTGGATAGAAGCGCTGGTTAACGCGCGGGCAGAAGCCAAAAACCGTATTTGGACAGAGAAACTTCACAAAGCTGAGCAAGCTTTAGAAATAGCCAACGACAAAGCTGCCTGGGATAAATCCGCGCTTCGGGAGATAAAGGCAGCCCAAAAACAGGTGGACCGCTTGACAGCTAAGCTGTTAAAAGTAACCGGCGATTTCAAAACCATTAATAGCACGGAAATTAAAAACAAGCTTAAAGAACTATCGATTGAGGACAAAAAAATATTAACTAAAAGCTTGGCAAATATAAATAAGTATGGAAAAAAGCTGGCGAAAGGCAGAAATGGCGGAACATTAAGGAAATTATGGGCATCAAGATACGCCAAAAAACTGGCTGACGCGATTGCCGAACTCCAGAAGCACAAGTTAATGGATAAAATTATGGAATCCGTGGGACTGGAAGGACTTACGGATATGAGCGAGGCAATAATCAAAGTCAATGGGAAAGAGACCACCAGGATAAAAAATTTGGGAGAGAGTATAGCGGAAGTATTGAAAATGGTTAGAAATGAACTGGGTTTTGCCAAGCCGTTGGCAGGCAACCGGGCGGAAATAAGAGATGAAATAGTAAAAACAATTATATCAGAAGGAGCCAAAGCTAAAGCTTTAAAACAATCAGTCGAGAGGCTGTTAAAAAAGATGGAAAATACCCATGGCCGGATTACTGAGAAGGTTTTAAGGAAAATGATCAAAGAATCTTTGCACCTGGATACTAATGCTTATGTGGACAGCATATTTAAAGCTGTAAAAGAGGGCGTGACGTTATCGTTAAAAGATGGCGCGAAGTTAGAGGCATTAGGATACCAGGCGGTGTCGGCAAAAGAGGCGTCTCTGACAAATAAATCAGGACTTCGTACCCGGGTGGATATTGCCATAAAGAATCTCAATGAAGCCAGGGGCCTGAAACTGAACACGCAGGGAAAGAGAATCATGGCGGATGTGATCCTGCGCTTTCAAAAAGATGCTAACTACCGGAATTTCACCCGTGATGCGGACGCGCAGGCCTTCCTGTTTCGCCAGGCAGAGCTTCATTATCTAAACCTGGAACTCCACGGCAAAAACAGCGGCATTAAAAATCTTATAGGCACGGCTTTACAACTGGCCATGGGCGGCGGAAAATCAGGTTCCGGCTTGTCCATGGAGGTGGGACGCGAGCTTTTCATGGCTAAACATCCGGGAAAAGAAGTTCCAGCCATGCTTTACATGACCAAAGACGCCACCCTGGTAATGCAGATGCTGAAGGAAGGAGCATTTAAAACCTGGGACAAACAGGGCATACTGGAAGTGCTGAGCAAAGATAATGCCGCCAAGGTAATTAAAAACGGTTTTGAAAACAACAAAGTATATATTATGGAAAATGAAACTCTAAAGCACATTGTGCTGGAAATGCGCAGCGCCGGCAAAAACGATGCCTGGATAGCAAATAAACTTCAGAAAAAATTGGGCACAGTGGCTTGGGACGAATTTCACGCTATATTCCATACCACAGATACCATTATCGGCGCTTCGGGTGTGTGGAATAAGTTAAGCGACGGCGTGAGAGAGCAAGCGACTGATATGCTGCTGGACCTTACCCGCAGCTATGCTGAGGTAAGAAAATGGTATAAAGCAGCTGAAAAAAGCGGGATGAAATTTAATGATATGTTTGTAAGTATTGAAAGCGGGGTTAATAAGGAAATCCGCGGCCAGTTCACATTTAACAAAAAGGCTCGCGCGAGCCTGCTTAAAGCGACTGGATTTGATTACAATAGATCCGGCGATGCCTTTATACTGGATAAAATGGTCAAGGTATTGTCCAGCAAAAACAAACATCAGTGGAGCGGGACCTATGTGAAAGGCAAAGGCACATCCTACGGTACTATGGAAGGCGGGGTAGGCAAACCCAACACTATAAAAGGCGACACCTTCGAGGCGGCGCTTACACATATTGAGATATTTTTAGCGGCCATGGCCAAGAAGAAGGGTTTTAATATTAATAGAATGACCAATAAAGAATTCGCGACAAAACATGATGATTTCATCAAAACCGCGGGCGACGCGCTGGCGCATACTACGACGGAAAGAGTTACCATGGCCGAAGCAGTACAATTAATCGGCGCGCATAATATTGTGGCTTTTTCCGGTACGTTTGAGGGGCTGGCCCAACGTACGCTTCGTGCCTGGGGCAAAACAGTGCTCAAAATTAATGCCGAGCCCCAGGTTGCCTTGAAAGAGGTGGCAAAGGGTGAGGCGACATTCACAGTCAAAATCGATGACAAGATTATATCTATTAAACAGGGTAAAAACGGCAATTTGGAGCTGGTACTAAACCGGGAAAGCGCCCGTGTAAACCGGTTTATGCTTAAAGAGGCAATGAGTCATTTAGATTCAGGAAAAGACTATGGCGGCAAGCTTACCAATCAGGCATATACGCATAGTGACGGAACTGTACTGGTACACGCATTAAAAATTGCGAGACAGAAATATTGGGGCAATAAATCAAAGATGGTGGTAATAAACACAAAAACAGTGGAAAGATACATTGAAAGACACAAAAGAGACATTATGAAAAAAATCAAGGCCCAAGGCACGGATATTAAGCTTGTAAAGACCAGGGATGGCATGTTGGATATGGCGGATATTGTAACCAGAAAAGCGGTGGAAAAGGCAGTAGATATGATGTTGGAAGTTCAAGCCGGCAAGAATGTTGTCCAGTTGGTCTATGTTGACGGAATGGCCCCGGACCTCTGGAGTGTGGCTATGGACAAAGTAGGCAAAAAAATCCAGACTCCGGAAGCAAAAAAGGACGGTAAGGTCATTCCAGCAGGCTGGAAGCAAAAGCGCATGCTTTTCGCGGCCAGAATCGGGGAGGGCTTAAACACCTATAAAATAACCGCAGCCAATAAGGGCATGCGCGCTGAAATTATAGATATGCGCATGTCGCCTTTGGATGTGGCACGGCAGGCCGCGAAACGCGTAGGAGTATTTGATAAGAAAACCGGTGAGTTTAGACGGGCGCAGGGAACATACCACAATATAATTGATTTGAATGATACGGCCAATGTCAAGACATCCGAAAAACAGGAATTCAAGACGTTTATTAAGAAAGCTGAAGCGAAAATGAAAAGCAGGCGTGGTGATGCGCGTTATTTTGAAATCAAAAACAAGGATGCCAAGGGCATAGAGGGTGATCTGATCCGGGAATTTTGCGATCTCTTGGTTAGTGAAGGCGGCGCTACTACGGGCATTACCAGGCGCATATTGAACGAGGTGGATGCGGCAAAATCCGCGGATGCTTATAAAACCCAGGCCGGGATTCAGACTGAAAAAACCACTAAGTTGTCAGTAAGCAAGACCTCGGACAAGTACATGCCGGAACTGGCGAAAAAGATTGAGAAAAATCTGCCGTCTAAGCTGCGTGAATTCCAGGGCGTGACAGATTGCCTGGCGCGGCGTACCCGGAACCAGGCAGGGCAATCAAAACTTCTGCAAAACCCCGCATTCCATACCTATCATATGCGTACCAAAGGTCTCGTGAATTGGATTCCGGGAATAGGCAGTGTGGTCAGCCACATGCAGATGCAGACTGCGGCTTTGAAAAACTCGGCAGCCCAAATATCTTTGGTCAGTGCGTATGCCAAAACCTGGAAAGAATGGAATCAGTTCGAAAATATTGACACGAAACAAGCGGAAATACGTGATCAGATGTCGGAGTTAACCAAAGAAGACCCAAAATTAGCCGAGAGTCAGGAACAAATGGTTGAGATGCAGATGGCAAAAACTTTTGGTTCAACCTGGCAGTCAGATCAGAAACAGTATGAAAAAATGAAAGCTGAGTATGGACGGAACTGGTTCGAAAAAGCTATGGCAGATAAATTTGGAGCAGATTGGCGGGTCTATCAGCGTCTGGAATCATCACTGAACGCGTTGAATATACCCTTTATTGGAAAGATCGCCGGAGGATTTATGGCGGAATTTGTGCTTGCGCGTCAGCCCTATTTGGTGAGGTCCCTGTATAACCAATCCCTGCAAAACATAGCCCGGGTGAATGCCAAAATTCCGGTCTTGCGGGCAGATGCCGGAAAAACCATCACCTATCAGAACCAAACCATGGACAAGAACCAGGCAGTGCAGTATGTCCAGCAAAATTTGGTCATGGCGCAGTCATTGGCCAACCGGTACGAGTTTAAGCAGACACCGCAAATGGCAGGTTTACAGGCGCAGCCAAAAACATACGGAAATAACTCGCAGATACTGCAACGCGTGGTGAAAGAGCAGTTGGATTCCAGCGGTTCCGCGGCCCAGCTGGGCCTCGCTGCCAAGCAGCAATGGCACAACCTGGTGCGCGGCATCCACCGCGTTCAGTTCTTCACCCCGTTCTTTAATGTGAAAAACGGAGTGCTGATACCTTCCACGCCAACCAAACTGCTTGTGGGCGCAGCGGTTGTAGGCGCTTTTAGCTTTACCAGTCTTTGTCCCTGGGCCATGATGCTGGCGTTCATGGGTATCACTATTATTTCGGGATTTAAGAAGGACTCGGCTAAAACGGGCGCTGAAAGCAGTAATAAAATGCTGGGCTTCATGAAAAAGATGTCTGGCGGGGGCCCGGCTGCTGTGCCCATGGCCATAGTCGGTTTGGTGTCAAGTTTATTTTTTGCCCCGGCCTGGGCCGCGCCCTATGTGGTTGGTTTGGCGCTAGGAAAACTTAACAGTGAAGTTATGAATTACATCACGAAAGTGCCGGAGCAAGACAGTGAAACGGTTATTGTCAATAAAGCGTCCAAAGATACCGTGCAAGCTGTAGCAGGCGGCGGGGTGTTTGCGGAGTTTAAAAAACGCATGAAAGGCCGTGATAAGAGCGAGGCGGTTCCAGAGTTGACAGAAATTTTAAAGGAAAGCGGTGTGAAATTGGTGGCCGGAGAAAAGATGAATCATTACGGTTTTGCGCTCACACTGGCCGCGCTCTTTGACTTGGTGCCAAACGCGCTTGAAAGCGTAAAGCGCATTGCAGTTGACGCTGAAGCTGATAAAGCGGATCAACAAAAAACCAGTGTTACGGTAGATAGCAGCTCTGTGAAATTCTTGGGTCAACAATTCTCAGAAAGCGTGCTTAACCAATTAATAATGGCCGCAACAACTAAGCTGTTTGGCGGCGGCACGGAAGAAACCTTAGATACCCTGACCAACTCCTATATCGTGAAATTAAAACAGCATCCGCGATTCAAGGGATTCGGCAACAACGCTTTTCAGGAATTTCTGAAACAATACATAATGGACGGCGAAAATTTAAAAATTCTTTGCACCTCAGATATGAAATTAACAACGTTATATGAGAAAGTGAAAAGTAAAATGGGCCGCGAGTTTACAGAAAAGGATATGAGTAACCTGGCCGAAGCTTCCGTCGAATTGGAAACTGAGGCTTTTACTCTGATGAAGCAAAAAGCCGCTGAGATCAAAACAGCAGCAGCAGAAAATCAGCCGGGTATGGTGGTGGAGTTCAATACTATATTTGGTATGTCCTATGCCGCCTATCAAAAGATGATGAAGCCCTCCTGGTCACAGGAGATATTTACCAAAATTGTGGGCAAAGAACGTTTGCACAGCGAGCAAACGCCGCTTATCTTTATCCGCAGCAAATCCCAGCAGATGATCGGCTGGGGCGCGGTATCTTTGGCCGCCGGCGCGGCACTCATCCTGGGCGTAGGCACTGTTGCACCCATAATTCTAGGTATTGGCGCGGCTGTGTTCGGCGCGGCCCTGGCTTTGGAAGGCACAGCAACCTGGTTCCAGGCCAAAAAGATGGCCTTCCGTATCAATCCCACGGACACGGTGCAGGAGCAATTGGATAATGTTGTATTTGCTTCGCGCGATGTGAAGGTAGAAAGCCAGGCCAAGATGATCACTGGTAAAGAACTCAGAGCTGTAGAGGCGCTTAAGCAAAGCAAGGAATTCACCAAGGAGTATGGCGTGCCGCCGCAAACCTATCAAGACATTTCAATCAATGCCTTGCTGAACAATGCCGGCTTTAAAAAGGCCATTGCCAATTTAAAGATCGCGGGAACAGAACAGATAGTGTCCGAGGAAAGTCAGAACAGCGCCATCCGTCTGGCTTTGCTGCACCTTCTGCAGGCAGTGGAATCCGATGCCAAGTACAAGACCAAGATAGCCATTGCCGGGGATATCACAAAAATCTTGGGCTTCCTGGGATTCAACATTAACATGACTTACAAGGAATACGCGGACGCGCTCTCCATTACCTTGACACCTGAGGCAGTACCACGTACCTTGCTTGAGTATAAAAACCTCGGTCGAATTATCGAAAGTCTGGAAGGTTTTGGTGTGGGTATTAAGCTGGATATGGCGCCGCAAACACCCCAGCGGAAATTGAAGGCCGTAGGAGCGGCAGCGTAAAAATTCGTTTTGGTCGTTGTGATTTTGATTTCGTAGGGGCACGGCATGCCGTGCCCCTACTGTTATTCAATACGCGCCCCCCTTAACAAACGTAAAATAATACGCAAGGATTTTGTTGTTTTCCAGTCTCAATTTGTGAGGAATTGGCAGTTGACAGAACCTGCCAAATATCACAAAATCAGGAGGCGCGAAAATGACAGAAGAAGGAAAAATTACCATGAGCGAGTTTAAAACAGTTGTTGAAAGATTTGAGGACAATCAGAAGAAAATTATTGAAGTAATGAACCATCGCTTTGACAAAGTAGAGACGGATATGCACGCGATAAAAGAAGATGTTTCTTCGCTTAAAGAGGAAGTGGCCTTATTGCATGAGGGTCAAACCGCGATTCGTGCTGATCTGCGCCGGAAAGTCTCGTATGATGATTTTGAGATGCTGGAAAAACGGGTGGCGCGTATTGAATAACGTAGGGGCGCGATTTATCGCGCCCAAAAATATGGGTGTGGAAACCGGAATGATGGGCGTGATAAATCACGCCCCTACGATTTCTTTGGCTGATAAAAGGCCGCGGCCAACAGTCCGGAGAAGAGCAAGAGAAAGAAGAAGGGAATGATATTTCCAAAGCGGGTAAAGAAGGTGCGGAAAACGGCCGGGTAAATGGTTACGTGTTTAACACCCGCGATATAATATTCCAGGTGTTCTCCGATATTGCCCCAGGGATCTATCACGCAGGTCGGTCCGGTCATGTCCGCTTTAGCCACATAGGCGCGATGCTCCACAGCCAGGAAAACCGACATGGCTGAATGCTGATAACTCATGGCCGACTTGCCGGACCAACTGTTGTTGGCCATGCAGAGAAAGAAATCAGCTCCAGCCCGGGCCAAGTGAAACCCCAGTTCCTCAAAGAGATCTTCATAGCAGATCAAGGCGGCAAACGTGGATTTTCCGAGCTTAAATACAGAATAATCATCACCCGGCTCAAAATCAATGGGAATGGGTTCTTGTACCACGGTTTGCAAATGCTTTTTTAAAATTGTATAAGGTATGTATTCACCAAAAGGAACCAAATGGATCTTGCGGTAGCGTCCGATGGTTTCTCCCAGCGAATCAAAATAAAAGGCGCTGTTGTAATGATGCCAGGTATGTTTGGCTTCCAGATTTTTTTCGCGCTGATATTCATTACTGGTCAGCAAGGTTGGTGTTTTGCCCTGTATGATCAGCGCGCGCAATTGATCTTCCCATTGCTGATAGCCGGGATGTTCGAGGATGCCCGGAAAGCAGGATTCCGCCCAGACAATTAAATCCGGCCGGCCTTGTGCTGCTTGCGCGTGCAAGGCGCTCATTTTTTTCATAGCCGCGTCGCGATACTTGCGATTCCATTTCTGGCGGGTATTGATATTGCCCTGTACCAGAGCCAGTTTTACTTCTGTGGTTTTAGTTTTGGCAAACTGTATGGTTTCAGTAACACAAATGCCGCCCAGGATCAGCCACAAGAGAAGCATGCCAATACTGAGACCGGTTGCGAAAGGTTTTTCTTGAAACCATTGGGGAAAGGAAGGCCGACGAGGCAGAAAATAGCCTAAGGACCAGGTCTGGTCTTTGGGCTTGTGCAGTATTTTTTCCAGACCATTGGTAATCCAGATGTTTACCAGCAGCACTAAAAAAGAGATGCCGCCCACACCCACAACTGATGCCATCTGCCGGAGTACCACATTGCCATACTGTGTGTGTCCCAGGCTGCCCCAGGGCCAACCGCCGGTCAGAATATGACCGCGCAGATATTCCCAGGCCACCCAGGCCAAAGGCAGTACCAGGGAGTCCGGTAGTTTCAGCCGGTTTTTGGTTAATCGGGCAGTCAGGCCAAAGAGAGCAAAATAAATACCACCGCATACGGCAAAGAAGATCCAGGCAAAAGCATTGTCAATATTGGTATTCCGGCCAATTAAACGGATCCAGGCCAGGATTCCGATAAAATAGAAAAAGCCCATGAGAAAGGAATAAACACCAGTGCCGACCCAGGTAGTTCTTCGCCATAGGTAGATGAAGGGAACAAAAGCAATAAGCGCGATCCAGGTGTGCCAGACGGAATGCCCGGTGAAAATCAGATTGGGAAAAGAGAACGCTTGTAAAAATCCAGCCAGGACTGCAAGTAGTACGCCATAACGGATTTGCAAGGGTTGCCATTGAGTGGTTGTGTCGGACATACGTGACTCCAAACAATTTTCATTAAGTATAGGTAACTGCTCAGGTGGGTAAAAAAAGTATTCAAATATTCACGCCTGGCAGGTCACTTTGGTCTTTTTCAAGCATTGCAAAGCGGAAAACCAAGGTCCAGGCTGGTAACGGGCAATAGGGGGATATGCTTTTCTAAACCACATCTCCGCAGTTACCGCTGCCACGCTTGAAAAAGACCAAAGCGCCCTGCTCCTTGCAGACTTGAGTAGTTATAAGTATAGCATAAAAAAAATAAAAAAACGAAATGTAGGGGCACCCTTTACGGGTGCCCGGTATCATTGCTTGAATCCAGGCATAAACCACAGTAGAATATATAAAGGCACAATAATTGGCGCCAATATACCAAAGGAATCCCCGACCTAAGTCCGGGATTACCGCATTCCCTCTACCTTTTAGGGAGAGGAATAAAGGGTGAGGGTTACCTGAATATTCCGCACTTCAGTGCGGGGATGATTTATTAAATGGAGAAAGGAAACTGACCTGTGCGCATTTTAGCAATTCTCTACATTATATCAATAAGCAACGTGATGGTATTGCCGGTTTCCGGCCATACCGGGGTGGGACCGACCCTGGGCGATGCTTTGCTCCAGGGAAAAATAGAAAACTGGCAGACTGCGGAAAAACATACGCAGGAGGTGGAGCAGGCAAATCGTTTGACGCAAAATTTTTCCTTGCCGGAAGAATACAGCCGTGTGGGCCGCTTGTTAAGCCGGGAACGCTTGGATGGCACGCGTGAAAAAATCACCTATGACCAAAACGGCAGACTGATTTCCGTCTGGGTAACCAGTCCGGACGGAAAATTTGAGAAAGAACGATTATACGTAGATAATTATTTGCGGGCTATTTTGTATGTGGACAAGTCATTGAAAACTTTGCAGTATCTGGGTCCCTTGCAATTGGGGATCGAAAGTAAAGAGCAAAAGAGTGAAGCTGACCCGGCTTTGTGCATTATTGTTTCCGCGGGAGCCAAAGTGCGTATTCTGCAATATAACACCTATGGAAAATTGCTTGGTAGTTATCAGCCCAACGGCAAAAAAAACATACAAACAACTCAGACCAACGCGAACGATTTGGATCAGGTAATTCCAATTAATGAACTGCAGTTTTTAAAACAGTAGAAAGGGAAAACATGCTTGAGTTTGAGCAGAATCCCAAAATGAAGAAGCGCAATAAAAGCAGCGCGCTGCTTGGCGTCTGCTTAACTTTGCTGGGATTTACCATTGCCGGATATGCCAGGGACGCAACCGCGAAAATAGAACCCCGTAAACAGGCTGAGCAGATGTACAACCTGCTCAAAGATCGTTGTTCCATTAAAAATTACACCTGGGATCATTTGGCTGAGGATTTTACTGTTACTTTCACACTCTTGGATGGGAGCGTACTGACTTACAATGCGCGGGGTTGTCTCATCCGGCGTCAAGCGCCCAATGGTCTGGAAACCCACTATGAGAAAGGTTTTCCGGTTAAAAAAATATCGCCGCCAGGTGAGGTCATATCCCAAACCGAATATGTCCGGTCCTCCCAGGAAAAAATTAAATGCGCGGTAACCCGACAAAAAGGATTTCTGACAGCAAGTTTTTATACGGAAGACGGTGATATTCAGCACGAAACCATACATACGCCGGCCGGCCGGCTGTATCGTTACAACTTTACTTGGGCCGACGATCGCAGAACTTATAACTATTATGAGACGCGTGCCTGGGATGGGAAGACCAGCTACTTTTGTGTTTCCGCGAACACAGGACTTATTAGGGAACAGTGGCGGGTAACGACGGACTTGCGGCAAGTGTGGGAAGAGCAGCATCGGGTATTTACAAAATTGCTCATACGGAGATTTGAAGACGATTATTCGGATCGTTCACAATTTAAAAAAGATGAGCACGGACAAATCCGCGGTGATGTGCTTTTAAAAAATATACAACCCAACAAAATGCTTCCGCTTGACGTTTTTGACAAATATATGCAAAAAGGCAACCTGCAGTTTGAGGCTGGATGGAAGTATATAGATTGCTCGGAGGTGGTGATCTTCCTGCCGTTAGTCGAATTTGTCGAACAAAAACGAGTGATCGCGCAAAAGGTGAAGGTGAAAAAAACCCAAGTATATGTCTGGGTGAAAAAACGGCGAAAATGGGTCCAATATCCATATGATTCACGGAAGGAAAAGATAATTCCCGGCAACCGGCGGGGCGATGCGCGCCTTGAGGCTCGTTTCCCCAAAACGGATTGGAAAGTTATTCCTGAAAAGATGGGGAAAATGAAATTAAATGTGCGCCTGCAGATCCCGCCGGAATTATTGGAGCAACAGCGTCTCCATCTCTCTCAGCAGCAATATGCTGATCCGGATTTTTATGACCTGTATGCTCTGATGCCTTCGGCTCAGGAAAAAAGCTCTGAGCCCACGCCGGCGGTCCGGGCGGGCCGGGTTGTGACCCGTTTCGCCGGGCAGGAACTAAAAACCTTCAAGTTGGAATTGATCCAGCAAATTAAAAATCAATTGCAGAACAGTCCGCAGCTTAATCAACGCGATAGCCGGCAACAAACCCAAGCCCAGGTAATCTTGCGGGCCCTGCGGCCTGAGCAGGTACTCTTTGTAAAAGAACTCAAATCGCAGCTTAAACAGTTGCGGTGTATAGAGCATCCGGCCTTTGCTGAAATACGGTATCGGGAATTGGAAATATTTTTACCCAAAGTACAAAAACAAAAAGTGTTTAAAATTATCAATCGCGTAAAAGAAAACCGAGGTCTGGTAAAAATCTGGAAAGAAGATGCGGATCATCCGGCCGGTGGATATTGGACCACGTACACGTTGCGTCCTTTTCGCGATAAGTTGTGCCAACGAGGCGGCCACTTGATTATTCAAGTGGATGAAAGCCGTTTTGAGTGGATACTATCCTCAGAGCGGCAATCCCTGAGGGTTTCCGGTTCGGTCTTTCTGGCCAAGGGTTCCGGGAAAAAGATCATTCCGGCCAGGGCAACAACAACCGGGATTGCTGCTGCCACAGAAGATAAGCTGACGGCATTGGAAAGCCTGGTGCCATTATCCGGTCCGGCCGGGCAAAACAAACTTCCCAAAGTGCTGCAGGCGGCAATTCCGGATATTCGTTTGGGAATAGGACTTCAGTGTTGGTTGCTTACCAAGACAGCCGGCTGGTTAGGGCGCGGACGCTCTGGAGTGCGGGTACTACAGAGCGCTACTCCTGCCAGGGGTGGTGAGGTTAAGGTCCTGGAAAAATTGGATTGGTGGGGACACGTAAATGGATACCAACGTGTATTCCTACAAAATCAAAAAGAGCGTTTGCTGGAAACCTACAATCAGGAAAAGCAGTTAACCTCAATGCGTGATCTTTTAGGGAGCACATACCAGGTTACGTATTTGGCAGACAATAAAATTGAGGTCGTACGCACACAGGGCGGGCAACAACAGGTGCTGCGTTTTGAGCAGGGTCAGTTAAAAACCGTTTTGCTCAGTGCCGGCAATCAACTTGAGTATAACAGTAATGAGAAAATGCATCAGGTTAATTTGCTTACTGAAAAAGGGGAAGTCGTTTTTGAGAAACTGTATTTAACTTCCGGGAAACAAGTAGGAATGAAGTTTGCGCAGGGTGAAAAGATTGCCTATCATTACCAGAAAAATAAATTAATTCAAATTCTTTTAATGAACAAGGAAGGGCAAACAGCACGCTTGCTGGTCAACAAAAAAGGCCGGATAGTAAAACAATCCGGCAATGGAAAAATAATTTATTTTGCCAAAAAGCAACTGGATTTCATTTTGCCGGATATTTTTACACCTGTAACAATTCAATTTGGGCTAAAATAAAAAAATCAGCTATTATTCAGGAATATGATTGAAAGTATTGGTTTTTTTAGAATGGAGTAAAATTAATTTCCAGCGAACAATTGACAAAATACTTACATTAACGTGGTTTTGCTATTTTTTTACAGTTATATATAGGTAATTTCCTGCTTGTTCCAATTCAAAACATTTTCGTTCCGCCTGTTTGCGAGTCTTGATTTCCTATGCTATACTAAAATTAGTATAATATTATTTATTATCTGTTGTGGAAGTGTGTTTTCTTAAGTTTGTCATTCCCGAGGGTTTAATC
>JAGLMY010000049.1 GCA_023139775.1 bacterium | reverse complement strand
TGGACATTATTTTGTAGGGGCACGGCATCCGACTTCGCTAAAGCGATGTCGGACAAGCATAGTGCCCCTACGTTGGAAACAAATTGGACGGGTAGAATCAATAAAATGGAAAGAATTATGGATATAAGTCGATTTGCGTGCCTGCTGAATATATTCATCTTGATTGCAGGGGCGTATTTAATGCGCCCCTGCTTCTCCTATATTGGTTGGATATATATTCAGACAGGTTTTTGCCAAAATCCTTTCAAAAAAAATGAGAAAAATGAGATATTTTTTCATTGCCGAGACACTGTGATCAGGGCGTTGCCATGGGTCACGGGCGCACTTCCGCCTTCGTCGTTGACTTCGGCGTGACAAGCAGGTGCGCCCTTACAGGATGACACATATAAAATCCGTGCATCAGTTTTATAATTCGCTTAATTTCACTTCACAATCGCTATCTTTTTTATCACTCGCTCTTCCACTCCGCCTGCTTTGGCTTTTACCAGCAGAAGATATACGCCATTGGCCAGATTGCTGATATTGATCCGCTCCACATTCTTGCCGGCTGAATAGTGCCGTCTAAAAGAGAGCACCTCCTGATTTGAGGTGGTAAAGAGTATGCCGCTGACATCAGCAGCTTGATTGGTATAGATCACAATGTTGGCATGACTGCCCCGCGCCGGATTAGGCGCAGCATAGATATGCTTTTTGGAGATTATATTTCCATCAAAATTCTTAATCGGTGTAACTGTGGGCGTGGCTGTAGGATTAGCGTGGCTTGCCTTAATTTGGTATACATGGTGATCACCAGCCAGAGCATACAACTCAAGCTGATAATCATTGTCGCCGTCTCCGGCTGCCAGGCTGTAGATTGTGCCTGGAATAGTCCCCAAATCCGTGCTATTCCAGGCTCCTCCTGAATACTGCATTTGATACACATGCCCGTCTGTCCCGGCACAGTAGAGCTCATCTGTAGCATTATTATCAATATCACTGACTGTTATGGCATAGGAATTGGCAGCAGTGATGGTCAAAGGATTCCAGTAAAAACCTGAAGTCCACTTGAGTTGGTATATATTCCCATCCAGATTGGCAGTATATACCTCATTTTGACCATCCTGATTACCATCACCAATTACTACGGCTTTGGCATCGTTTTCACCGGTATGCACAATACTCTTGGCCCAGGAGGTCCCATTGTATTTGAATTGATAAAGATTATGGTCCTCACATGCGCCATAGACCTCGTTGCTGCCGTCATTGTCCCCGTCACCAACTGCTATAGCCACTATTTTTTCTGTGCATGAACCTATGGGTGTATTGGACCAACTGCCAACATAGGAGAATTGATAGATAATACCCTCATTGCCATCCCCGGCTGCTGTATATATCTCTAAAGCATGGTCATTATTGCCGTCACCACAAACCAGAGCATACTGCTCATATCCCAGATCCCCGGATATATTGGTCTTGGCTGCCAAATTAGCGCCGCTGAACTGATACACATAATGGTCCAGCGTTGTGCCGTACACCTCGCGCAAACCGTCATTGTCCATATCACAAGTAATAACACCGGTATAACTTTCTCCGATAGTCCCGGCCGGCAAGGCGGAGATTGACCAAGTTGTGTCCAGGTCATATTTTAAAATATTTTGGAGCAACCCGGCGGAAAAGACTTCCTGCAGAGCATCATTGTCCCCGTCTCCGACATAGATGCCTCTGGTATCATTGGCCATAGCGTGTGTTCCGGCCTGACCCATATCCAACACTTCCCAATTAATTGGCAAAGCAATGGGATTAATGATTTTCAACCCATTGTTCAGCACGCCATAAACGCCAAAACTATCCACCCGGACTGCATATGTCCCGCCCGCCAGCCCGCTCAGATCAAAAGTGCAAGTAATCACCTTGGAATTGAGAAGCACAACATTAGCGGCATATCTTGCAGCAATCCCATTACCCTGCAGTCTCACACTCACAGGCGTAAAAAAGCTCTCACCGCGCACTGTGCATGACACTTGGGCTTTGGCATGGCTATATTCCGGTGAGATGGAGTAGACAAAGGCCTGAAAAACCGGGGTTGCGGTTGGGGTGGGTGTAGAAGTAGGAGTATTGCCCGGTGTTGGTGTGTACGTAGGGGTTGGCACCTGCACTAATTGGTTCAACGAAAATCCGGAGGAATTATTACTGCTGTCTGTTGCAATAGCGCACACATACTCTCCGCCTGTCAACCCGGTTGGGACCAATGACCAATTCCCGGAAACCGCGGTAGTGGAGCCGACGAAGCGAACACTGCCTCCGTAAACCCCAGCGCCCCGGTTGGAGACAAAGACTTCAATATAATCATCCGGTCCTGTGGTTGTGCCTTGAATAAGCGCCACATCTGACGGCGTAATAATAACAGGTGCGATTTTGTTGTTGTTCGCCCCGTCACCTGCTAATAAAATACCATTACTGCCAAATGCGCATATAGTATTGCCACAAATCGCATTATAATCAGTTCCAGCTCCGGCTATATAAACTCCGTTGGCTGCTGCCCGAATAAGATTCCCACTGGCCGGTTGGTTTTGCATTCCAATCTGATTATTTATACCCCATTCTAATGAAATACCTGTAATTGGAGGGTCAGAATCCAACGAGAGATCTGCGTAATATCCTATCCAATTGTTATACACATATGTTGAATTACCATAACTACGTATTCCATAGTCACTACCGCAGATAATATTTCGCAAACCAGGATCCAATCCACCAATCTGCGTGTTAGTACTTCCCGCAATCCATATATTCATTTGATTATTTTCAATTGTAGTTGTGCCGGAAAGGTCCGTACCTATGTAATTGCCAAAAATCATATTATTATGCCCTGCCACCTGAATACCGCGCAAATTATGACCTGATACAATATTCCCTCTTTGATCGGAAAGATTTGCGTTGGAACCTCCAATCAGATTATTAGACGTTACTAAGTCTATGCCATCGTTAGCTCCCATAGCAGTGTCACCGTCAGAATCCAAACCTATTATATTGCCCGAGATCGTATTGCCACCAGAACCGCCCACTACAATACAAGTAATTTTCGCACCAGCAATAACATTGCTTTCGAAACGCAAAGCATTCCTTGCGCCACCAATTAAATTATTGCCTCCAGATGTTATTTCAATAGCGTTCGCAGCATTGCAGGCTATATCATTTAAATTCAGTCCTATTAAATTATTTTGTATCACATTATTTGAACTTTGAATATTCATACAAGTATTAATTGCGCAAATGATGTTCCCGAAATTATTCAAGGATAAACCAATTACATTACTCGGAGAAGTAATCGCCAAACCAGTTGTTGCCATATGTGAACTTTGATCCTGATACACACCGATATAATTGCCACAAATAGTATTCCCGCCAATTCCATTTATATTTATTTCAGTGCCGGCAAAAACATTACCACCGGTTGTCCTTTCACCACCAACCAAGCAATATCCTGCAGCATTGTCTATATTAAAATATCCACCGCGTATATAGTTCGCTTGAAAATTATTTTGAATTCCATCCTCTACTTTAATATGATAAGTAAAACTTGCATCCAAAGTATTACCCTCAAAGTCCGCAGTACCCCCGATTTCATTAAAACTTCCCTCAATATACAAACCGATTTCTGAACCACCACTTCCCGACCAACTACTTCCAATTCTACATCCTTTTATCCGGTTATGATCTGACCAAATTCCAATAGCCACATCCGCCTCATTTATTGCAATAGCTGATAGAGTGCTTCCATCACTACCGCTCATAAATTCAAAAACATCTTCAGTTTTATTCCCACCAACCACTTGGGTTCCGGCACCATACAGCTCAACCCTATCTGTAATTTGTATTGGAGAGTAGACAGTTATAGAGTTAACTACAGGAAAAATAATCAAATCCGCACCAGGCATGGCATTGGCCTGCTGTACAGCCCAGCGCAGGGTGTTTACTCCGCTGTCTTCCCTGCTAGTAACTGTGTAGGTTTCTGCGTAAACAGTTGTTGAAACCAGCAGAATAAGAGAAACAGCCTGAAAAAAAATATTTATTTTCCGCATAATCAATCTCCTTTTACGGGCGGTCATCCGCCTTCGTTCCTGTGGAACTATGGCGTGACAAGGCCCTGCCTGTTTACGGGCGCACTCAGTGCGCCCCTACGGGTTTGATTTTTTTACGGGCGGACAAGTGGATCCGCCCCTACCGGTTTTCGGGCGCACTCGGTGCGCCCCTACCTGGAAATTCCAGAATTCCTTTTAAAAAATATTGAAAAATTATAGCATAATTCAAAGGGAGAATACAGGCGTCAGAATTAAGAAGTCAGAAGCCAGGCGTCAGAATAGACACAAAATCAAAAAATCGTAGGGGCGCACTGAGTGCGCCCGTTAATTTGGTTGTTTGGAAATTAATAAACGCAAGGACGAGGTCCTTATTCACAGCACGTTTGAAAACAATCTCAGATTTTAACATCGATCCCATATTGTTTGATTTCCTGGGCAAAGGTGCTGTATGAATTATTAAGGTCCTGAGGAGTAAGGGGAAGCGGTTCCAGGTGCGAATCCACTTTAAGCGCTAATTTGCGCAACCACATCATCTCGGCGATATTATCCCGGCCAAACTGTTTTGAAATAACCGCAATGTCGATATCACTATCAGAATCAGCGCAACCCGTGGCATAAGATCCAAAAAGTATCACTCTCAACACTTTAACGCCTTGTTGTTTGAGCAATTGCACAAATTGAAGAATTTTGTAAATATTTGTTTTTTTTAAAGATAGTTTTTTAGCCATTTTAATATCTCACTGGTTTTTCCAAGATATTTTACCGAAAAACGCTTGTTTGCTTTCTTTGAGAAACTTAGTTTATAATCATCACAATTATATCAGCTTCATTATAGCAGCAACCATTTTCTTAATCAAGTAATCATCACTTTTCTGAAAAAGCAAGTAATCTTTGTAGGGGCGCACTGAGTGCGCCCGTTTATTTTGTTGAACTATATGTTGGCTGGAAAAGCGCCTGTCCTGCCAAACCCGGCGGTTTGGCAGGACAGGCATTTGAAAAGAACTTACTTATTGACCATGATGATAGACACTAAAAGACCCACTATAATAGTCTTCATCTGTGCCAGCTACACCGTCACCAGTCGGATCCCCAGTACCATGGTCTGTATCCTGATCCATGGCCATGCTCTGAGCGCCGTCATTGGTCTTTACATTGCGGACCAGAAGAGTAACACTACGCGAACCATTACCATAATTGCCTTCAAATGCCAAAGGCACATAGACATACACCACCGGCGCTCCTGGTGTGGAATTATCCAGTTCCAAGGCTGTAGGCAGGAAAGCTTCATCCGGATTCGGATTTTCGTTGATCAGGCGGAAGTTCTGGTTGGTAATAGTCGCTGGATCCAGAGTCCCGGTACCATAGAAGGACGTAATTGTGAAAGATACCTGGATACGGCGCTGTCCAATAGGAGAAGAGGAATTCAAGTTTGGATCAGGAGTAACTAATGACACACACAAACGCGGAATATCAGTATTGTCAGCTTGAGCAGTACCGAAATTTGCCACTTTGGTATCATCATTGGCTTCCGCTTTTCCGTCTCCATCACCATCCAGATACAAGGGCTTGTTTACATACAAAGCAGCACCGGAAGATGATCGAATGCCATTCGTTCCGCCTTTGATTTTAAGTTCGTAAAAAATATTAGCAGGAACATTTTGTAGAACAATTATCAAGGCATCATTGGAATAAACAGAAGTAGTATTCGATGTACTCACAACAGAAGGAACATTGCCTGCAGAATCTATCAATTCTATATTACTATGTAAAGAAGTTCCGCCAGGGAAAAACGTAGATGTATCATACGCAATATTCGGATCATCGGTCCCGCCGCTTACAGACAATACTACTGTAATAGTCACATACGAATAAGCAGCCCGAACATTACCTACTGCTGAACCGCCAAAATTAAGTGTTGAAGGGCCAAACCCATTGGCTTCTACTCTCGCGGTCACTTGTAACTCTTTATTCGCGCTCGTATACCCAGGCGCAGTTATGGCTGAACCTAAACTGAAATAGAAATGCACATTGTCAAATGTCTCGCTTTCAGGAATACGGTTGCCATTACCATCCAATGCAATATTGGACATACTTTGGCAGCCTGTAGTGATGACCACATGATAATGTTTGTCATCCGTCCAAGTACCACCTGATGGTGTAATGGTTATCTCTTTATTCGTCGCATTGTAAGAAACTGTATAAGAATAAAGCGTTTCACCTAATCCATCATCATTTTGTGTATATACTAGGACCGTACTCGTATTCAGGGTATTCGGATCCATGGCCATGCGCGGGCTTGATCCGCTCTCAATAAAATACACTTTAGCAGTATCTGACACACTTCCAGGCGCTGTGGTGCCGCCTACTGTTGGCATACGTTTATCCGCGGTCTGACTGTTGGCAGACAACAGAGTTAATTCCGGGCTGAGAGGTCCGCTCAATTGAGCACAGGAGCTCAGGTATATTGCGGCAGCTCCACAGAGCCCGAGCGTTAGTGCAATTGCGAGTAACTTTTTCATTATATGCTCACGCTCCTTTCGATTAATAGTATAGACTGATTGAGATTTCATAGTTGGACAATTGAGTAATATTAGTCAGACCGGTAAAATCCACCCGGACCTGCTCAAATGGCCACCATGTCACACCATAAGCAAAATGGGTACTCTGCGTTGCCTGATAAGACGAATAGCTGTCAGCAGCAGTGATGTTGGTGGAATCACCAATTACATTCACGCTTACCACCCCATCATCTGTGGTGGTGACTGTGGTTTGCAGATCACGTGCTTTTTCTACCAATGAGGAGTCATTCTGCATTAAGGCAATTTGATGCTCCGCGCTTAATTGGATTGAGAAATTCTTCAAGAAATGCATTTGAATCGCAACCGGCAAAGAGAAGGCATTAATGACATTTTTGGTTTTCGTTTCCCGGGTATCGCTGCTGGTCGTGACTGCAGTGGAGTCATTGGTATTGTCCGTATCATTGACCACAGTGCGAATATTACGGTTGTAATTATCAACCCAAGTGGTTTCCGTCTCATAGCTCGTGCTTTCAAGACCAATTCCCATACCATAATCCCAACCTTCATTTTCCCACAACGCGCGTACTTTCGCAACCATGGAGGTTGTTCCGAAAGTGCCTTCCCAGGTGTCTTCCCAGGTTTGCACATCATTTCTGGTCTGCAAAAAGCCGCTTACCAAGGTGGCACGGTAATAATTACGGTCAATGGTGGTCTTCTTGGCTTTGTCTTCATCCAGAGTGCCGCCAGCTGTATAGAAACCCAGATCAGTAATCAAACGGTTGTTCAACTGCCCTCCTCCGGTAAAGGAGGTCTTCATATCCATACGCACAGTTCCGAAGAAGCCCATGCCGCCACCCGGATAATACTGGGTGCCATAGCCTTCTTCCATGCCTTCTTCACTGCGTTCACGCAGTGATTCGGAAATAATGTTTGGATCACTAGGCGCGTTATCGATCGTTTCCATCCAATTCCATTCCAGCGTATTGTCACGCCCGAGCAGCACCGGCCCCACATTGAACACCACATCAGTATTGGGCATCAAATTCTGGGAACGGCCGGACAAAATCAAGAACCAGTCATTGGCCCCATAGGTCAAAGAACCGGTACCTTCAGTATCATAGGTATAGATCAATTGGTTGGTTAGAAGATCCAATTCACGCTCATAACCGAATTCATCAAATGAATTACGTGAACTCGGAGCATACGGATTGTAGGTAGGCGCGTAGGAATTCCAATTCGCGCGAATACCGGCGCCCAGATCAAAACCGGCAATGCCGCCCATACCATAGGCCGCGTAAATATCATTGGTATAACGGTTGGTGGTTCTCTCCGCGCGGCCATAGGTCTCCTCGCGGAAGTCGATGATTTCATCATCATCGCGATCGCGATACCGGACAATAGTGCGTTCGCCAAAACCATTGAATCCAGCACCGCTGTTCCAGGTATCCGTGTTCTGCGGCGTGGAATACGAATACCAGTCACTCATAATACCGGCGCGGCCCATACCCATAACATCCATGTGTCCACCGGCTAAGTAATAGTTGGAATTCGTATTGTTCACGAGACGGTCACTGGTATTATATAGGTTGGAGAGTTGGCCCCAGAAGGCATTTTTTTCAAAACCTGGCAGATAAGCCGGACTTAATTTGAAGAGATCATAATTTTCTTCAAAGATTCCAGAAGATGCTCTGTTTAAAAAGGATTGATCTTGATGTGCTAAAGCTGAACTGACAACCGAACTGCTGATTAGTACTGCTGCTAAGATAGCAACTAGCTTTTTCACTTGGTTTCCCCCTTTCATCATTGCAAATATTTTTTAGGATTTATTTATAACATTTGGATTTTCTGGAAACAGCCCCCCTCTCCTAATCATTTTCCATTCACACTGTTGGGCATTACTTTTAGGCTTTCAGTTTTAAAATATTTACACGCAAAATGCAACACTTTTTTTTGCAATTTGTAAAAAAAATAGAATAGTCCCATTTTTAAAAGACATAATCTCGAATTGCCAAAAATAGCGCCAACGTCAAGTGTGGAGACGAGATGATACATTATATATATCATGCGTCTTAAGCCTGTGTATTTTTATCTGAGCCAGAGTGAATAAAATCCCAAAGTTGGAATGAGTGATAATACCGCTAAGGCAAAAGCCTCTCTTAACAGCAAACGAAAGGCTTGCCAATACGCCAACCACAACATAGCTAAGGTATATATAAAAGTAAGCGCAGGCATAATGTGTTTGGCCCATATGCCCGGCAAGCCGGTAACATTGGGATTCAAAATTCCAAGCGATACTGCCAATTCCGTAGGCCACAGCATAATCCACATAGGAACAAAAATAGCCGGCGCGCTTACAGCCATTATTCTTGGCAAGCCAGTGCGGCCTCGCAAGATTACATTTAAGACCATAGCAATCATACTGCAAATCAGCCAACCAAGCCCAAGAATCACAGGCATCAGCAGCGCTTGTAAAATCCGATAATTTGAGACAGCTAAAATTGGTTCAACCGAAAAAGGAATATTATGTGAGTACGCAATCAAGGTAGTGATTGAGAATAATAATGAAGTTATAATTAAAGCAGACCAGGAAACACTTGTATCTTGAGAATCCGAGAGTTCTGCAAACAGTTTTCCAGGGTTGGCAATCACATCCAAAGTACGTTGGGTGTTTTTTATTGCGCGTTCAATCCAACCGTCCGATTTCACAGTACGCTCCAGGTTATTGTTTTACGGGCGCACTCAGTGCGCCCCTACGGTTTTTTTCAAGGGCGGATACATTCTTCGACTTCGCTCAGGACAAGTGGATCCGCCCCTACGGTTTTGATCTTCTTCTGTATTCTGTATTCTGCCTTTTCAGAATTTAACGCTGAAGGTGAAAAGATTCTCGATCTCAAAATCCTCATCTTCCCAAAATTGCGGCAAAAGCGTGTAGTCCAATACCAGATCCACTTTATCTCCGGCCTGGAAACGAAACCCCACACCTACTGCCGGGCCGCGTACGCTTTTCCGCGCTGAATACACATACCCCGCACGCAGGGCCAGCAAGCGTTGGAACCAATACTCAACGCCAACATGCAAAGTTGTATTTTCTTCGGGTATCAGATAATCCATATCCAAAGCCGTGACCAACTTATGTTGGGCTTTATTGTACACCACATAATTCGCGCCCACCACCAGTGTGGCAGGCAAAGGATCCTCTTCCGAGCGAAACATGATCGGAGTTCCCAGATTGCGCATAGTTAAACCAAAAGTAAATTGGTCATTGAGTTTGTATTGCGTGCCCAAATCCAACGAGAAGGCCGAAGCATCCACCGGACCCAACTGTAAGACCAGCAGCTTGACATTCACGCCTATACTGAATCCGGCCATTAGAGAACGGGCAAAAGTCAATCCGTAAATCATATCTTTAACGTTTACCGCAGACTCACCAGGAACATTGTTGTCAATGGCAGGCTGTGAGCGATATAAAAATTGGAGTCCTACGGTTCCCAAGTCCGGCAAAGGAACCGCGCCAACCAAATATTCTGTGGACAAACCCTCAAACCCGGCCACGTGCATAAGCATAATTTCCATTTTTTCAATATCATGCGCTCCGGCCGGATTCACATGAATCGCGTAGATGTCTTGTGAGGCTGCGGCAAAAGCTCCACCCCGGCCGGCCGGCCGGGCACCGTTTTGCTGCAATAATACCTGCGCTGCGCTCAGGCCGGAACCGGCCAAAACTTCCAAAGTCATGCCCAGCATGGACAGACAAATCAAAACCAGTAATATATTTTTACTCATGATTTAATACTGCCTCCAATGTTTTTAGCCGGCGTTTCCAGTGGGTTTCCATGGCCGATTAACGGGCGCACTCAGTGCGCCCCTACGATGGGCAGACCCGTGAAGCTGCCCCTTCACGGGCGAACATACCCAAAAGACGGGCACAGGCAAGGTTCGCCCCTACGTTTTTATTCTGTTTTTATTCCTGTAATCATTTGATTATGGCAAGAGTCCCGGCGAGAATCAACTCTATTTTTGTTGCTTCGTGGGAATAGGAATTTCGATCTCAATCTCTACCCGGCGGTTCCTGGCGCGCACGGATTCTTTCCGGCTGCGTAGCAGCGGCTGTTCGTTTCCATAACCCGCAATCTTCAATTCCCAAGCCGCCGGAATTCCCAATCCCCGCATATGCGCTTTTACTTCTAAAGCGCGTTTGCGGCTGACATTGTGATTGGCCCACGCGCTTCCCACATCATCCGCATGCCCCTGAATTTCAATCTTTGCTTTTTGTCCATAGGTCTGATGGATTTCCACTGCTTTTTTAATTTTATCTCCCATCTTCGCGGACAGATGCGCATCATTAAAATTAAAAAGAATCTCCAAAATCTTAAAACGGATTTTTCCTTTTTTCGGAGTCAGTGTTCTGGCTGGAATAGCAATAATATTGTCTTGCAGGATTGCTTTAGCTCCATTTTTCCCAATCAGCGCGAGCTGATACTTATATTTTTTATTGACTGCCGCCCAGCGGCCTTGCAGATCTTTACCATCCCAGACAATGATTTTTGGCAATGCCTTTTTCGCGGCAAAGATTTTTACCACCTGATTGGTATCTTGCCCGGTTATGCTCAAGCGCCAGGACTTCACCTCAGCCAAGGGTCCGTGAAAACGAAAAGCAGCTTGCGCGGACACACCCTCGCCGCCCTTTTCAAACCACAGTTTTAGAACCGGATCTACTGTCGGCCAGGCCTGAATCACGGTCTTTACCCCTTTTTCCGTGATATACTCAAAGGCAAAGGAGAAATCGGCCTGCTTGACTTTTCGTCCTTGCTCATCAGTACCGTCCCAGACCATTTGGCGGGGTATGGCTTTACCTGCGTAATTAAAAGTCCGGATCACCTTGCCGTCCTGGTCTTTAATCTTGAAGCAGAATCCTTTCACAGCAAAATCCTTTTTCGTAGCTTTGGGTATAAAGACCATCTTGCCTTCATATTTCCGGGTTTCAATTTTCAAGCGTGGTTCAGCAGGCACAAAGGCTGTGGCTGTAGGTGTGGGTTTAGGCGGCTTTTCAGTAAACCGATAACCAAAGCTGACATGATGCACATGCTCTAACACACCAGCGGGTTCAAACACATAATCCAAGAAGAAATCGTTCCAAGCAAACCCCACACCTGCGGAAAAACCGGCTAATTGGCCAAGCTGGGAAGGAATTCCCGGTCCGCTCCGCCAGCCGGCGCGCAAGGAAAAGAAATCCGCTATAAACCACTCTGCACCACCGGCCAGGTATATTTCATTATCGCGTGGTAATACTAAATCATAAGCCAAGTTCATATTCGTGAAAACTTTGGCATTAAACCCGTAGCGGATCTCCATGCCAAAAGGATCTCCCAGTTCAGTCTTGCCAATGTGCATGGCAGCTGCTCCTAAAGATATTCCAGGATGAAACTCCCAGACTATCCCTACATCGCCGGCCAGGCCGCTTACCCGGCTGAAATGAAAATCCTGACTGATGTAATTCACCGCAGCGCCTAGAAATAGCGTATCGAACGAATAGGCATATCCAAATTTAAAACTCATATCCCGCGTAGCAAACTGTCCGGTAGGATTACCGGCTATATCGTATCCTTCAATGCCTGTGGTCTGCGAGTAGATACTGCCTAATCCCAGCGTGCCCCAGGGAGTGGAAATCGAGGTGCCGAAATAACCGATCTCTGTATCCACCCAGTGCTGCCGGAAAGACAGCTCCACATTAAAATAAGGATAGCGTGCCAAAGCTGCCGGATTCCACCACAAACCTTCCTGGCCCTGAGCAGCTCCGGTCCCGCCGGTTCCCATGGCCAACAAACGCGATGACCCGGGTTGAGTAAGCAGTATTGCCGCAGAGGTCCCTACCTCTTGCAAAGGATAGGCCTGCGCCAGGGAAAGGACAGAAAGCAAAATTAATAATGTAGCTAATACTCGTCGTAACATGCAGTAGTCCTTTAATTAAATTCAAAAACAATAACACCGTAGGGGCGCACTGAGTGCGCCCGTTAACGAATAGGGGCAAACCAAGGGGCGTTTAACGGGCGCACTCAGTGCGCCCCTACGGCGCTATCACCAATTTCCACGTCTGGGTGTCTGAATCCAAACGCAGCACTACTACATAAGTACCCGGGGCCGGCTGTTTATCAAAACGATTCAAAGCATCCCAGACCACAGTTCCTGGCCCGGCCGGTATGCGCTCATCCAACAGTGTGATCAGACGTCTGCCGCGCATATCAAAGACTTCCAGCTTACAATGTCCGGAACGTGGAACATTGTACATTATATTTATGGCAGAGCCGCGCTGCGCCGGATTGGGATAACCATATGCCTCGATCTTGCCCGGCCGGTCATTGTTCATGACCATGGCCTGATATCCGGAGGTATCGGATGGAATGGTAATATGCAGCTTCTGACGCACATACCTTTCCGACGGATCTACAGCGGTTATTTGGTAGGTCCCTGTATCCACAGCGCTCAAAGCAATGCGATATCTCCCTTGGGCATCTGTAACTGTCGCGCCAACCTGTGTGTTGTCCGGCGCTGTGAGTGTAATTCGTATATCCGACAGGCCCTGGCCGGTATCTTGAGCTGTCACAACCCCATAAATACCCGGCTGAAAAATAACTTGCAAAGCAGGCAAGGCAGTCTCCAATACCGTTACCTCTATGGTCCTGACTCCTACCTCCGTGCTTCGTAATTCGATTTGATAGGTTCCCGGCTGAAACAAATCCTCAGCAAATGTCAAAGCATCCAAATCATACTTTCCACCGGTAATTTTAAACACAAAGTCCGGAAATTTCAAACCACCTATCGGATTGCCGTCAGAATCCTGTGCGGTTATTTTGAGCAAAAAATAATCTTCCACAGCACCTGAGGCCAGGACCGGGGACGTAGAAGCCGTAATCCGGCTGTTTTGTGCCGATGCCCCGGAAATCCAGCGCAGTTGCGCTGAAGCATCATCCGTCCGTCCACCATATGCCAGGGAAGTTGTATTGTCCCAATCTTCCCACTCTATCACCCTTAGCCGGAAGGTAACCTCCCTGGAATCCAGATCATGCCGCGCCACTTCCAGCCGAAAAGAGGTCACCTCTGCGGTAAAACTGTTGGCATCCACATAATACAAACCCGCCG
>JAGLMY010000048.1 GCA_023139775.1 bacterium | reverse complement strand
ATCTGTTGATTTTGGCTATTACGGAATTCAACCTTTACTGCGATTGTGTTTCCTATCCCGGCCACGGTTGTATCCGGTTGCAGGGCAAAGTGATGATACGCACCAATGGCATCCAAACGTTCGATACACCCGAGGTCCGCGGTGGTTTCACCGGAAAACGGACGGAGTTGATTATAGTAATCTTTAGCTGCTGCCGGACGGCCGACAAAATTTACAGTCCCATGTCCCCAACTTTCTTCACCCCAGTTGGGTTCAATAAGCTCTGGTGTGGCAAAAGCCACCGGATAACAGATACTCCCCCCAAAATCATCCTGCCCGGTCTGCTCGATCCATTGTTTGAGATTGTGTATGGGTACTGGTGTGGCTGTAGCGTACGGCAGGGGTTGATGTTCGGCAAACAGCTGCCCGGTATTGGGCAAGATTAAGTTATAGCCGCTCTGCCAGGCCAGGGATTCGCCTATCTGCGCAGGATCAGAAATCGAAAACGCGATCTGCGGTCCGGTTGATCCGCCGTTATTTGTCACGATATTATTAAAGAATACTGTATCCTGGCATTGATCGATCAGGCGTACTCCGGTCTGCCAATGGTTACGTATCAGATTGTTACTAATTTGACAGTTCCTGGCATTGTCCGCATAAATACCCACACTGCTATTGGCCAGCACATTGTTCTGAATTCCGGCTGTCCAGCAATTGTCCATCAGCACCGCATACGTCGTACGTGAAACCCCGCAGCTCTCAATCCGGGTATTGGCAGAATCCGGCGCCAGCTCAAAACCATGCACAACAGCATCGTCATTGTGCGAATACAGATCGCATCCAGCAAAAACAGCATTATTAGTCTGCGTCAGGTAAACCAGGACATCCGGTGTGGGTGGAGGGAAAGGCAAACCGGTCGGATGCCAGGCATCAATAATCACATGATCAAACAACACATCCGAACTGTTGTTCGCCCAGATATTCCGGACAGCATTGGTTACCATTCCTAAATTATCATCAATTCCAATCCGGGTTTGGTTGAAATTAACATTTTGACTGCCACTGATCTTCACAAGACTTTGCAGCGTATAGGATATTGTGGTTGACATGTACACGATCTTACAATGGTTAAACGTGATATCACGGCTATTTTGAATATCAATCATAGTCTGCAACATATTAGTATTTAGGGTGTAAAAATATATGGTTTTAAAAACAATCGGAGTTACACCATTTTCTATTCGGAGCAGATAATTCTGGGTATTGGAATCGTGGTTGAGTATCTGAATCTCTCCGGTTGAACCAAACCAGAATCCGGTTATATCCCCATAAAATTCCAAAGCCGCAAGACTGTTATATTTCAGGTTTAAAGCGGTTGTATTGTAAGTCCCGGTCTCCAGTATCACCTGGACCTTAAGAGTGCTTCCTGAATTATCCAGCGTATCCAAGGCGGCAACGACTCGGGTCACACTGCCAAAGGCCGTAGCAACAGTTAATCCGTCATTAAGGTCATAACCCCTATTAGACACAAAATACTGCTCAAGCGATACTGCTGTGGCCGGACCGGAGGCAAAAAGAGAAAAAACCGGCAAAAACAAGCCTAGTCCGATAAAAATGATTCTTCGCATAATAATCCCTCCTAAACAGGGGAATTATAACTTCCATATTATATAAACCAGTTACGGTAAAAAGCAGTTTTGACTGTAATATGTCAGTGAAGCGGGAAAAACCTAATCCGGATAAACCGGAACCAAAATTTAACCGCCGATGAACGCAGATAGACGCAGATATTTATAGCTTAAGAGATAAAAAAAATTTTAATCTGTATTTATCGGTGTTTATCGGCGGTTAATTTTCTTTCCATTAGTTCACTGACATGTTACTTTTAACTGGTGAATTGTAATCACAAGTGCAACAGTTATTAAGTTGTCATTGAACCTAATAACAGACGCTGAATCACAATACTGATTTTAAGGTCTTTTTAGGTCGTCATCCCGGCAATCCTTTAGCCGGGATCCAGGACGACTACTTACAAACGAAGGATTTACTGGACCCCGGATAAAATCGTTCCGGGGTGACGA
>JAGLMY010000047.1 GCA_023139775.1 bacterium | reverse complement strand
GAATTAATTAGTATAGGCCCAATCTGCTTATTAATATGAAATGTATACGCTAGCCCGGCCCCGCCTTTGATATAAAAACCTTTTTGGCTGGAAACGCCTATGGTTAGATCAAATTCTATTTCCATGGGATCGCCGGGAAGAACTTTTTGCAGGAATCCATCGCCTTCACCGGCAGTTAAAATTATTTTTCCACCGGCAATCCCGCCTTCAATAATAATATCCAAATCCCGCGAGTCACTGACACCAGCACCCGATTTCATAAATAGTTTTTGAGCATAGAGTCCTGAACCACCCGGAATACCCAATAATCCCACAGGCTCACTCTCATCAGATCCCAGACGAATTTCAAACATCAGTTTACCGCTCGCCAATGCACTTCCGGTACCCTGACCCAGCAACCCGGACTTAAGTTGCAAACCTTGTCCTGGTCTTAAAAACAGGGCGAGGCCACCTTGAATATCCAACGTGGTCTCAATTTCCAAAAACAGATTCTCCATTAATTGAAAACTAATTTCCGGAGTTCCTTTTATATACGGTACTAAGCCTAAACCCCCGTCATTTCCTCCGGGCGCAGAAGACCGAAGGCCAAAGAAATTCAATCCCACATCCAAATCATCCCAAGCCAATCCCTGTAACAGACTCATGGACATCATGGGCATGGGATCAGCATCTGCTTCCGGCACTTGCCTGGCCAAAAACTGTTCTTCCGCTTTACGGATAAGTCTTCCCAGTCGGTATTGCCCGCCAAAAGATTGGAAAAACAGACCCAAATTATTTAATAATTTTTGCGGATCATAATTTGCATTGCCCCAGCCATACACTTCTGCAAAGACTTCAGCTGGCTCTGTGAAGATGCGGGGGAGGCGGTCATAGAAAATGGTATACCGGGTGTGTTCGCTCTGAAAGAGCGCCGGCTCCTCTGCTTTGGCCTCCAGTTCAAATACACCGATCAATTGCAGGGAAGAAAAGAACCAGTAAAAATTCCGCTCAAAGTATCTAATAATTAATAAATCAATTAGACGGATAAAAAATTTTTGGTGAAGCTGTGTGGTATTAAGATAATCAACCGTTAATCCAGGCAAATTGGAAAACGTATTCATGGCCGTTTTGATGCCACTGATAAGTTCGGTTATGGCTACCAACAACTCGCCGTAACGAGTAGCCATTAACAGGTCATCTTCTTTTTCAGCTGACGTGGAATCCAAAATCGCTTTAAGTTTTTCGACAACATCCCCAACATTGATGGCAGTTAATTGCAGATCATCCACACCCGGAGGCAGTTGCCAGCCCAAAGCTTCAACCAAGGCTTTCGCTTCAGCAATACTGGAAAATCCCTGCTGTAGAGGAAAAAGCAATTTGCCCAATTCCGTGGAAAATATTTGCAAAGTATTTTTACTCATATTCGTTTCCTCAAAAGATGTGCTTCGTACCATCAGACGCGTTGATCTGCTATGACACCCATTTCTTTTCACTGAAACTAAAGGACTTTATTTTTTCTTCAATTTTTAATTTTTTCAACGATTCCCTGGAAACACCCAAAGCTTCGAGGTATTTTTCCGAATCTTTGGGTTCCCGCCATTCCAGTATTTTGGAAGCATGACCTTGTGGTGGATTCGCTTTTAAACCGTTCAATTTTTGTTCAGCTTTTTGCTGCCAAACTGTGAGCCATCCGCCCGGCGGCTTGTTGACAATCTCAGGATCTGTAACACTGTTTAAACCAAGGTGTTCTTTCCACAATTCCCTGCGCAATTCATCCGGTACATTGCTTGCCGCTTCCCCGTCGATATTATTATAAACAACTGCATTGAGTTCTATCGCACGTTCCTCCAACTTGTCATCCTGCGAATAGTACCACAGCACATGTTGGCTGACAAAAAGTCCCTGACCATCAAGATTAGCGCTGCCTATGGTCACCCATTTGTTATCCACAATAGCCACTTTAGAATGAACATAATTGCGAATAATGCGATTATGGGGATTGGGTTCATGCGTCCAAAGCGTATAAATCCCCAAGCGATCACGGGCATTCTTTTGTTCTGCTTCTTTGATGAGTTGGTTAAACCACCGTTTTTGCCATTTATAGTAAGGGATAGCGTCTACTTTATTATTAACCAGGATAATAACTTGCAAACCCGGTTTTTGACCCAGTGCACGCGAAAGTGAGCGCATCACTATTTTTTCGGTAATATATTGGTTTTCAATATAAATAAAGTCTTCCGCCTGGGCGATCGCGCGTTGGTAGGCTTCCAAAATCCCGAGTTCACCTTGGGGTATCGAAGCAAACGAATTCCCGGGAAGGGTTCTTACAATCTGTACGGAATGCGTGGCCTGGCCGGCAGGCGGAACATGTGCAGGCGGTGTATACGCCGCGCCGCCTGCTTTTTCCCAAAGCAATTTGAAGGTCTGATTCATATGGTCAACCACAGGACCTTTCATTAAAACGCTGACATCATGAATCGGAACTTTGATCACATTGCCCATGGCCAACGCACCCCGGCGTGGATCATCAATGGCATGGGTCTGATCGTCAAAATATTCCTGCATAATCGGCGAAGCATTCATATTGACTACTTTGCCGTCAATCACAGTAAATTTCGCATGCATGGCTTGATTATAACTGACACGATAGCGTTTAAATTCCATACTATGACCGGACTTGTCGTTGAAATAATCCTGTACGTGCCCGGCTGTATCCAGCGGGTAAGGCAGACCCTTAATATCACTGATGATTAATTTGACAGCCGCATTGCGGGTATGATTCGCTTCGTACATCTCATCTTCCAAACGCTCGCCCTGAACTGTTTGCCCTGGTTGGGGCGGGGCGGAAAATTTGGTATACACTTTTTTAACATCAAAATAAAGTTGTGCACAATTGATATACTGGACCGCGGTTTTCACAGCATTGGTCAATTCTTCCCAGGCTACTTTGTTGTCAATGAGGGGTTGCACATAATTATTTTGAGAAAGCAAGGCGGGGGCGCCTTGCTTTAACGTGACCAGCCAGCCAGTCAAATCTTTTCTGGAGATGGTAATCTGCGG
>JAGLMY010000046.1 GCA_023139775.1 bacterium | reverse complement strand
AAAGTGAGTTGTCTGAATGCCCAAACCGGCGCCTTGCATTGGGATCATCGCTTTGAGAATGGCTTCAAGGCCTCTCCCATAATTTGTAATGATATGGTTTATATGCTGGACACCTCGGGTGTAATGAGAATATTCAGACTTGAGTCTACCTTTACCAGTATTGCTAATCCCCAAGTACCGGAAGCCTGTGTGGCCACTCCCGCTTTTGTGAAGCAGAAAATTCTGATCCGCGGTCAACAGCACCTCTATTGTATTGGCAGCTCTCAACCATGACACCCGGAACCATTGATTTAAATCAAATACAAGACATAGTCAAGTCCCTGGGCCGCAGCAAACACCAGTTGGTTCCCCTGTTGCACGCGATTCACGACACCTACCATTATTTGCCCGAGCAAGCATTAAACCATTTAAGCGCGATTACCGATATCTCCCCCGCAACCATCATGGGGGTCGTCACGTTTTATACCCAGTTCCGTCTAAAACCGGCCGGCAAACACCTGATCAAAATATGCGTTGGAACAGCCTGCCATGTCAAAGGCGCTGAAAAAGTATATGATGATTTCAAACAGTATTTAAAAATCCCGGACGATGAGGACACTGATTGCGATCGTTTGTTTACCCTCACCAAGGTTACTTGTTTAGGCTGCTGCATGCTGGCGCCGGCTGTCCAAATTGATGAATTAACCTATGGCCCGGTAAGCTCCAACTCCATTGGACATATCCTCTATGATTTCCTCCGTAGTTTTTCAGGGTCTCCCCCAGCCGCAGAGCCCACACTGAAACACGACAAAATTGTCGCTACCATAAAAATATGCCTGTGTTCCAGTTGCGTAGCTGCCGGTTCCCAACATATCCATGCTACTCTGCAAAAACGAATATCCCGGGAAAAATTACCTGTCCAACTCAAGATTGTCGGATGTACCGGCGCCTCATATCAAGCACCCTTGCTTGAAATTGAAACCCCGGAGCATAAAAGCTTTTGCTATGGACTGGTCAAAGAAAATGATGTGGAAGCGATTCTCACTGCCCATTTCAAACCCCAAACCCTGCTCCATCAATTGCGGCATAGCGTATTTACCTTGTTGGAGAGAATTATTGCGGATGAGGAACCTGCTCCCATCACCCGGTACCTTACCCCTGTCCGGGATACTTCCGCGGATCACTACCTTTCCTGCCAAAAGCAGATCGCAACCCAGCACAGTGGTCAGTTGGATCCATTGGACATTGATGAATACATGAGTCACCGCGGTTTTGCAGCTCTGCAATCCTGCGTACGCGCGAATTCCCCTGAGACGATTATCGCCACCATTTCGCAAAGCGGATTGCGCGGACGCGGGGGCGCGGGCTACCCCACTCACCTCAAATGGGCTGCGGTCCGACAAGCTGAGAGCGAAACCAAATATATTATTTGCAACGGTGATGAGGGTGATCCCGGCGCCTTTATGGATCGCATGCTCATGGAATCATTCCCTTTCCGGGTTTTGGAAGGCCTGGCCATTGCCGCTTTTGCGTGCGGAATTAAAAAAGGCTATATCTTTCTACGGGCCGAATACCCTCTGGCTATTGAGCGAATGCAAAAAGCCATCTCGCTCAGTAGGCAAAGAAAACTTCTGGCCGGACTGGACTTGGAATTGATTGTCAGCGCCGGCGCCTTTGTCTGCGGCGAAGAAACCGCCATGCTCGCAGCCATTGAGGGTAATCGCGGCAATCCGCGTCTTCGGCCACCCTTTCCGGCACAGCAGGGACTATGGAATCAACCGACACTGATCAACAACGTCGAAACACTCTCCCTGGTTCCGTGGATTGTATTACACGAGGCAGCATCATTTTCCTCCCTGGGAACTCCGAACAGCCCTGGTACCAAAACCTTTGCTCTGGCCGGCAAAATCAACAAAGGCGGATTGATTGAGGTGGAAATGGGGACCACTCTCCGGGATATTATTTATAAAATCGGAAATGGTATCAAAGATAACAAAGCGCTAAAAGCCGTCCAGATCGGCGGCCCGGCCGGTGGTTGCGTCCCCGCCGCCTTGATTGATACGCCGGTGGATTATGAGGCTTTAAAGCAATTGGGCACAATTATGGGAAGCGGCGGTATGATCGTCTTGGATGAAGATGATTGTATCGTAGATATTGCCAAATACTTTATGCGTTTTACGCAGAATGAATCCTGCGGCAAATGCACCTTTGGCCGGATCGGCACCAAACGCATGCTGGAGATCCTGGATAAATTGACCACCAAGCAGGGACAAGCCTGTCATATCGCCCAGTTAAAAGAGCTGGCCCGGGAGATCAAGACCAACAGTCTCTGCGGATTAGGCCGCGCGGCTCCCAATCCGGTAATATCCGCTTTACAATATTTTGAACAGGAATTCATCGCGCATAGCGAGGGACGCTGTCCGGCCAAAAAATGCACTGCTCTCATCACCTATCGAATTACCGACAAATGCATTGGCTGCACCAAGTGCGTGCAAAATTGTCCGGCCGATGCCATTGAAATGCGGCCCTACCAACAACAGGAAATTGATCAGGAATTATGTACCAAGTGTGATGTGTGCCGGCAGGTCTGCCCGCAAAAAGCGATTATTCGGGAATAATATATGATTACTCTTAAGATTGACAATCAAGCCGTCACGGTTGAACCCAATACCACGGTCTTAGCGGCCGCTCAGAGCCTCGGCATTTCCATACCCACCCTGTGCTTTGTACAGGAGCTAACACCTTCCAGCTCGTGTATGGTCTGCCTCGTGGCCATCCAGGGCCAAACAACCCTGGTTCCTTCCTGCAGTGCCCTGGCAGAGGAAGGCATGGAAGTGCGCACCAATACTCCGGAAGTGCTCTCAGCCAGAAAGCACGCCGTTTCTTTACTTTTGAGCGAACACACCGGCGACTGTCTGGCTCCCTGCCAACGGGCCTGTGCTCAGAACCTAAACATCCCTTTGGTGATACGCCATATTCAGGCAGGCGATTTCAACCAAGCGCTCGCAACCATAGCTCTGTCCACAGATACTTGGGATACTTCGCTTTGCGACGAATGCAAACAGCCGTGTGAAACGGTATGCCGCCGGCATTTGCATGACCAACCAATTGCCATCGCGCAATTAATCCGCGCTGCCCAAACCCATGCCACGCAAAAACCGCAGTTGCCCCAAAACAACCGGTCCCCTAAAACAAAACCCGGGTTCAGCTCAAGTATACGTAAAATTTCTCCGGAAGAAATAATGGTTTTTTCCCAACACGCTTCCCCGGACCAAAGAACACAACCCCAAAATCCGTCCTCAGGTTTCACTCCCGAGGAAGCCAGGCGTGAAAGTCTCCGCTGTCTGCACTGTGATTGCAGAAAACAGGATGCCTGTGGCTTGAGAAGCCAGGCGGATAAACACCTGGCCAAACAATTTGCCTTTGCCGGAGAGCGTATACCTTATACGCAGCATGTGTTTAAGGATTATATCTATGAACCCGGCAAATGCATTAAATGTGGAATCTGCACCAAACTTTGCGAACAAGCGAAAGTGTTGTCCGGTTTCACCTTTTTCAATCGCGGATTTGATATTCGCATGGGCGTACCCTTTGATCGTTTTGAAAACGATGAATTGCAACGTGTATTGAAAGTCTGCATTGAAAAATGTCCTACCGGCGCCTTGTGTTGGAATGATATTTAATATTGTAAGGGCGCGATGAATCGCGCCCTTACAGGAGATGAACGAATATGCAGAAACATAAAATCATAGTTTCAATCATAGTATTTTTTTTCGCCGCATCTTTTCTCGGATGCAGTGGTTCCAAAACCACAGACCATTCAAAGCAGCCCGATATTTCTCAAAAAGCGGCAACTGTGCCCGGCAGTGAAAACTGGCCGATCTTCCGTCACGACCCGCAACTTAGCGGCAATACCAACGCTCAATTTCCTGCAGCCATAAAACTACTGTGGTCATTTCAAACCCAGGACAGCATCAAATCCTCTCCTGTCATATACGGTTCCCAAGTATTCATTGGTTCCAACGACACCTTCCTCTATGCCCTTGATCTGAACACTGGCACAAAACTCTGGTCTTTCAAAACCAAAAAAGCGATCGAAGCGCCTCCGCTGTATTTTGATAATATGGTTTTTGCGCCTTCCACTGACGGCACTATCTATGCTCTGCGTGCAAAGGACGGCACTCTGGTATGGAAACACACAACTGACGAGCCGATCCTGGGTTCTGCCAATATTATTCATTTGAAAAACAAGCCCTACCTCATTGTGGGAAGTTATGACAATTCGCTCTATTGCCTGGACACTGATACTGGAAACGTGCTCTGGAATTATCCCACGGATAATTTCATTAACGGAACACCGGCTGTTTATCAAGACCAAATCGTATTCGGAGGATGTGACAGCAAATTTCATATCGTCTCTGCGCTGCGCGGCCAGAAGATTCTCTCTTTGGATATTGGTTCCTATGTGGCCGGCTCTGCCGCTATAGCCGGCCATTTGGCTGTGGTGGGCAATTACGCGGGCAGCTTGACCTGCCTTGATCTGGACAAGCGCAAAATCCTTTGGACCTATGATCTGGAGGGCAGCGCGATCATCGCTTCTCCGGCACTAAACAGTGCTGTGGTGGTGATTGGTGCCCGCGACAAACAGGTGCATTGTTTTGAATTAGCCACCGGCAAAAAGCGTTGGACCTTTCCCACCCGCGGCAATGTGGATAGCTCCCCGCTTATAGGCCAGAACCGGATTATTGCAGCTTCCTCGGATGGATGGTTGTATTGTATAAACCTAACCAATGGCGAGGAAGTTTGGTCTTACCAGGTCGGTGCCGCCTTGACCGGATCACCGGCCTTTGCCCAAGACAAAATAGTAATTGGCGCTGAAGACGGAAGGGTCTATGTCTTTGGCAGCCAGGCTCAAGGAGCCGGTCGATGAAAATTGTATATGTTGTCCCGGGTTTTGGTAATACCTTTTACTGCCAAAACTGCATGCAAAACCAGAGTGTTTTCCAAGCCATAACTGCTCAAGGCCATACGGCTGTGCTGGCACCGATGTATATCCCCGTTTCCTGGAATCCGCCCTTAACCATTGACAATCCGATTTTTTACGGCGCCCTCAATGTTTATCTTAAAGAATATGCGCCGATATTCAAACATCTGCCGCGCTGGGTTCAAACTCTATTAAACTCCAAAAAACTTTTGCACTGGATCTCCAAAAAAAGCGGAACCACAGATCCCAAGGGTCTGGAAAAAATGACCATCTCAGTCATGCAAGGTGAAGCCGGTTCACAAACAGAAGAGCTCAACTCACTCATCCAATGGTTAACCAACGAGGTAAAGCCGGATGTGGTCCACCTATCCAATGCTCTGCTCATTGGCCTGGGCGTGAAAATCAAAAAAGAACTGGGTATACCGGTATTCTGCACCCTCCAGGACGAGAATCAGTGGCTGGATAAAATGGAGGAACCTTACGCCACGCTTGGTTGGCAATTAATCCAATCCGGCGCCGAATGGATGGATGGCTTTGTTTCCGTAAGCCAATATTATGCCGACTATATCCAACAACGACTCAACCTTCCCGCGGATAAATTTTCAGTCATCCCCAGCAGTGTTGATATTCACCAATATCAAGCCAGAAAACCTTCCTTTGAACCGATGACCATAGGTTATCTATCCCGAATCTCGGATGACTTGGGTATTGATACCCTTTTCAGCGCTTTCCAGGAACTTAAAAAGAACCCCCTATTTAAGCACTTGAAATTGAAAATCAGTGGGGGCATCTGCTCGGAAGACAAACAAGTATATAAACGTCTGAAAGCCAAAATAGCCAAACAAGCCTATGCCCGTGATGTCCTTTGGGTTCCGGATTTATACCAGCAGGACATCAATGCCTTCTTCGACTCACTCACAGTACTGAGCGTACCTTCCCATGAACCGGAAGCTTCCGGAATGTTCATCCTGGAAGCTATGGCTGCCGGCATTCCGGTGGTACAACCGGCAATCGGCGGGTATGTGGAAATTATCCAAAATACCGGAGGCGGTATAACGTACCTACCCAATTCCTGGCAAAAACTGGCAAAAACCCTGGCTGCCTTGCTGAACAATCGTGATACACTCAAGGCGTTAAGTCAAAAAGCTCGAACCGCGGTAGGGAAAACCTATACCCCGGAAAATATGGTCGCGAAATTAATTCAATTGTATCAAAGCTCTGTGGGTGAGGTCTCCTTGCCCACACAAAAACCACACTAGTGTAGTGTCTCTTAATTAATAGAACTTATGAAAGTACTGTAACTTGTCATCCCGGCATGATTTTAGCCGGGATCCAAAACATTATAAAATAAAATTCCTGGATTCCGGCTAAAATCATGCCGGAATGACGAGTAAAACATACAAATAGAACGCCAGCAGCGTATAAATAGCATACTGGATAAGTTACAAACAGCGTGAGACACTACACTAGGAGCTTGAGCATTTAGTCAGACTATTTGTTTTTTTGCCGTCATACCGGCGGAAGCCGGTATCCAGGAGTCTGAATTTCAAAGGTTTTTCTGGACCCCGGTTTTCACCGGGGTGACGAACAATACCAAAAACATACTAAATGCTCAAGCTCCTAGTCTAGTGTCTCTTAATTAATAGAACTTATGAAAGTATTGTAACTTGTCATCCCGGCATGATTTTAGCCGGGATCCAAAACATTATAAAATAAAATTCCTGGATTCCGGCTAAAATCATGCCGGAATGACGAGTAAAACATACAAATAGAACGCCAGAAGCGTATAAATAACATACTGGATAAGTTACAAACAGCGTGAGACACTACACTAGAACAGGCTAAAAACGAAAAATGAAGCAAAATATGCCAAAATATACAAAACCAGCTATAAAGATAACCATATCAATTTTCTCTACTATCCTGGTATGGGCTTCTTTCAATATTGGAATGCTCCACATTAAAGATTATAACGATCCATTTGGGATATCGCTTGAAGATTTCAAATTTGGCAACTGGGTTTTTGATACTATAAGCACAAATTATCAGTCCTTGGCAAAAGCTATAATATCTTTCTCTTCCACTTTATTAATTTTGTGCATACCCTTTCTTGTTTTTTTAAATAAAACAAATAATGTAATTTTGTATTCTGCTATTCTTCTAAATACCTTGTTCATATTTTTAATTTGAATTCCTTCACCATTTTTAAATGTATCATCCTTAAGAGCAGGCTCCTGGGTCGTATTAATCATGGTTATTGTCATTGATTTACTCACCCTATATTTAATCTTACAATCTAATAAAAACAAAATTGAGGAGAAAGCATAACGGTTTCAATTTGTGAGGTTTTTAAACGCGTTATGCAATAGTGGGGCGAGGAAAGCGCACTTCAAGCAATAGCCTTAATGGAGCAGGGAAAAGTTGTTGCTTTGGATGATACGATTGCCCTGCAAGCAGCAAAAATTAGCTTGGAATTAAAATTACCCATGGCGGATAGTCTCATTCTGCTACAGCAAAAATTCATCGGGCAAGCTTATGGACTCAGGATAAAGATTTTAAATCCATTCCCGGTATTCAATACATTCCTAAAAAGTCATAATCTTGGTCATACCTTCCATCTCCTGCGGAATATGCAATTTCTGCTTGTGAATGCGAATGCTTTCAAGTAAAGTTGTATTGGCCATAATGCTCTTTTCTGGTCTTCGATAAACCATTATTACCAGAAAAAAGAAATTGGGAAGCTAAGCATTGCTGGCAGTGGATTTTGACAATACGACCTGACAAAATGGAGGGAAACATGATTAAACAAAGGATGTGCTTCATATTATTTTTTGTTTTTAGTTTCACCGGCATACATCATGCTCTGGAAGCCGCCGACATGGACTTATTACTCAAATTGGACCACTTGCCCGCCAGCGGAAGAAATGGAAGTATGTTGGGTGAAGAAGTCACAGATATTGGAGATGTGAATGGAGATGGCTATGCTGATTGGGCCATTGGATTGAAGGATGCGGCGGATTATGCTACTGGCAGAAGCATGGGCAAAGTGTATATTTATTTTGGAGCAAACACATTAATTAATGAAAAAGCCCCTGATTTAATTTTAACCGGTGAAGCGGATGGTGATAGTTTTGGCTGCAGCGTAGCCAGCGCAGGCGATGTGAATGGCGATAATTACGCGGATGTGATTGTGGGAGCACCTGGAAATGATTCCGGAGGAACAGATGCGGGCCGGGCGTATATCTATTATGGCGGGCCGACCATGGATAATGTGGCGGATATAATCTTAACCGGCGAGTCGGTTGATGATTATTTCGGCTATAGCGTATCGGGTGCGGGTGATGTGAATGGCGATAATTACGCGGATGTAATTATAGGAGCATATAGGGATAATACTGGAGGATATAATGCGGGCCAAGCGTATATTTATTATGGCGGTCTGAGCATGAATAATGTAGCAGATATAATGTTAACCAACGCAGCGGCTTATGATTATTTCGGGTATAGCGTAGCCAGCGCAGGCGATGTGAATGGCGATACTTATACGGATGTGATGGTGGGAGCACCTGGAAATGATTCCGGAGGAACAGATGCCGGGCAAGCGTATATCTATTATGGCGGGCCGACCATGGATAATGCGGCGGACATAATCTTAACCGGCGCAGCGGTTGGTGAGCATTTTGGCTATAGCGTATCCAGTGCGGGTGATGTGAATGGTGATACTTACGCGGATGTGATGGTGGGGGCATATAAGAATGATGCCGCAGGAACATCTGCCGGCCGAGCGTACATTTATTATGGCGGACCGGGCATGGATAACACGGCGGATGTAATTTTAACCGGCGCAGCGGCGGATGATAGTTTTGGCAGCAGCGTAGCCAGCGCAGGCGATGTGAATGGGGATACTTACGCGGATGTGATTGTGGGGGCGAATGATGCCGGAGGAACAGATGCGGGCCGGGCATATATCTATTATGGCGGGCCGACCATGGATAATGTGGCGGACATAATTTTAACCGGCGCAGCGTCTGATGATTATTTCGGGTATAGCGTATCGAGCGCGGGAGATGTGAATGGCGATAATTACGCGGATGTGATTGTGGGGGCTTATTATAATGATGCAGGCGGATCAAATGCCGGTCAAGCGTATATTTATTACGGCGGGCCGACCATGGATAATACAGCGGACATAATCTTAACCGGCGCAGCGGTTGCTGATCATTTTGGCTATAGCGTATCCAGTGCCGGCGATGTGAATGGTGATACTTACGCGGATGTGATGGTGGGCGCTTATCGAAATAATGCAGGCGGAATAGATGACGGCCGGACATATATCTATTATGGCGGACCGGGCATGGATAACGCGGCGGATATAACCTTAACCGGTGCAGCGGCTTGGGATTATTTCGGGTATAGCGTATCGGGTGCGGGCGATGTGAATGGCGATACTTACGCGGATGTGATGGTGGGAGCGTATGGTAATGATGCCGGAGGAATAGATGCGGGCCGGGCGTATATCTATTATGGCGGACCGGGCATGGATAATACGGCGGATATAATCTTAACCGGTGAGTCGGCTGCTGATTATTTCGGCTATAGCGTATCGGGTGCGGGTGATGTGAATGGTGATACTTACGCGGATGTGATGGTGGGGGCATATAAGAATGATGCCGCAGGAACATCTGCCGGCCGGGCGTATATCTATTATGGCGGGCCGGGTATGGATAATGCGGCGGACATAATCTTAACCGGCGCAGCGGTTGGTGATCATTTTGGCTATAGCGTATCC
>JAGLMY010000045.1 GCA_023139775.1 bacterium | reverse complement strand
CATATCCTGATAAATTTTCAGTTCCCCTTTTATCCAGCTATACTCGTGTGAGATCGTTGCTATTTCCATATTGCTTTTCGTATTAAATGTTTCTACCAACGGTTTGACACTCGTTCCTGCTGCGCCCGGATCTTCAACACTGCCCAACGTATGATGCACTTGAACAGATGCCTTCCAGTTACTTGTCAGTACGTATCCAAAACATGCATATAAACCGCTTACCTGACCACCGGCATTTTCCCGATGGCCTTTACTATCTTTCAGATGACCAACAAAATAGCCGTCAAAACCTTTTGAATTAAAGCCTGCTTCCAGGCGTTGAATCCAGGTTTGATGGGAACCGAACCCGGTAAAAGACCGGGCCTCAACCCCTTCTTCTTTTCGCCTTTTAGAAATCATATTGATTACCCCATTACTCATGTTTCCATATCTAACCGGCTGCGCGCTTTTATAGATTTTCAGATACGCCAAAGAATCCAGCGGCAGCATATCCAGCAGTGAATGCGCCCAGATGCCTGAAAATTTGGGAATACCGTCAACCAAAGTTGCTGTTGCCTGTCCCGGACGGGATTCGCCATGTCCTCTTATAAAAACAGCGCCCCCTTCACCGCCGCCAAAAGCGCCGATGATATTATGCCTGGACATAGTAATGCCCGGTACTTTATATAATGCAGTTGCCAAATCCTGGGCATTTAGCATATCAATCTGATCAGCCGTAACAATAGAAACCGCATCTCCAAAAACAGTAACTTCGGTTCTATCAATAATCGGCGAAGCTACCACAATTAATTCCTCTAAATGAATAACCGGCATTTTCTCAAACACAGTCTCACTTTGGGTATAACCGGCTAGCGTATTTCCAGATATCTCAACATTTTCAGCCCAACCGCCGCCTGCCAACATAACAACCAACACCATTAAAAGCCAACCAACTTTCATTTCTCTCCCCTTTTGCTACGTTATTTATTTTCGTGTTACCAACAGTCCAAAAAAACGCTGCATCTTTTAATAATATTTTTTTCCATAGATACACCGAAACGGATTAATTTTGACACGCATTCGCCTTTGTGTTACGATTTTGAATAAAATAGCACACATTATAAAAAACGTCAATTCTTTCGGAATTTTCAGCATCTCCAACCAAATACTCCCCGGCCTGCGCCTTCTGCTTAGTCTCTATCCAAATAAATCATCCCCGCATATTCAGGTAACCCTCACCCTTTATCCCTCTACCTAACCCGGACAAGCCGGAATCAAATTTAGCCGCCGATACACGCCGATATACGCAAATTAAAAATCTTTTTTATCCATCAAGCCATAAATATCTGCGTTTAGCTGCGTTCATCAGCGGTTAATTTTCTTTCCATTTTGTAAAAAATTTCATTTGTAAGATACTAAAAGGTAGCGGAGAGGTGGTAACCCCGGGACTTCCGGCTCATGACATTTCACTAAAACAAATTCAGTCTGTTTTTTTCAGGAATTCGAAATTGCAAATACGAATATCAGGGTTTCCCTGCTCAGCACGAATAATTTCCCGATTGGCATTGACGGAAATCAATAAATGCTTGCCGCTTAAATTCAGATCCTCAATCCCAACACTCTGCAAGCGTTCCTTCATATTTTGGACGATGGACATATACTCTTCACGGAAAATCGCCCCGGTCCGATAGGCGTACAGCATATTCACGCCTTCACAAAAATCATCCTCTTTTTCCGCCAATTTCTCATCCGGTCCGTTCCAATATCCCCAGATAGTCATATAATTATGTTTAGGCATTAGTACCGGAAGTCCGTCCGGACCTATAAGTCCGCTATGCTTTTCATAACGGCTTTTATCCAGCAAGCGCTCAGTAATGGCCGTCTTGTTGGCACTCATATAAATTGCCCGGGGATAGATGGTCGCGATTCCTTTTTGATTAAGCTCCACGGCCAGCGCGATTTCTTCAAACGGACTATTATATCCATATTCCAGGATCTTTCGCTCTTCCTTTAAAAAAGGGTCCATATCCGGCAACAAACCGACTTTAGAGACTTCCCATACAATATGAATATTATCCTTAGTCACAGTATAGTAACTCTCACTAAACATGGAAATCTTGGTTCTTTTCGTACCTTCCCAGCGTTCCGGTTGAAAATAATCAAACAAATGCGGATCCTTGCCCACGATCCATAAACGGCCTTTGGTGCTTTCCACCTGACCGCACACGTAATCCACACCTAATATATTCACATGCTGGAGATGGGGATGAAATTTTTTCGGAACTTCAATCGTGAAACGGTCTTTCTGCCTTCTGTGATAATCCAGGCGCCTGGATACCCGGCGTCTGTCTTGTAACTGCTGTGTTCGTTCCAGCAACTCATAATCAATCATCGCGATACGTATTGCTCCGGATTTATCCTGGATAAATCCCTGGTGCTTATCCGGACGGACAATGATATGATTTGGTTTATTGTCTCTAACCAGATATCCGTTTTTTTCCAGTTTAACCGCAGCAGCATGAGTCAAGCTTCTGACGGCTTCATCATTCAGCGATTTCATTTTATACGCCTGGGCCACATCAATCCCTTCGACCCATTCGTAAATGACCATATATAAGCGATTAATATCCAGATCAATTTCCGTGTGCGCGTCAACAATGGATTTCATACGGTATTCATTTCTTCCGGTCTGCCAGAGTTTATACTGTTCGGAGGGCACATAAATGGCAAGAGGTTTTTGCAGAGTGATTTTTTCCGATGATTTCCGCAGAGTATCCCGCAATTCCTTAACCAGGGCAAATTCTTCAAACGGACTATTGAATTTCGCGTCCTGGAGCACCTCGTACTCCGTGACACCCGGCACATCCTCCCCCATGCGGTTCCATTTAATCACCACATTGCGATTTCGTCCGTCAACCTTTTTGGTCCTGACCTTGTATACACAACCGGTACCGTCTAAGCGTTCGGAATTATTTTTAAACCAGGGACTGTCCGCCCGGAAATCCGCCGGATTCAGATCTCCCAATTGAGAAAGACCGTAAGAGGTAATAAAAAAGTCATCCTCATTTTGCAGTTTTAAATGCGCGTAATCCACATTAAAGATGGATACCACAGTATACTTTTCCCTCTCTCTTTTGGTGTGAAACCATTTTTTAATCCGGGCGTTTTTAATCATGTCATTCCTCGCTCATGGCATTTTTTCATCTCATATTTATTTTTTTTATCATTGCTGTCCAAATAAAACCAAACCCTATCCGCAGATTATATACCCCTTTGGGGCAGAGGCATATTTTAAAAAGCTTACCAGCATTTGTTTTTATATTTTATCGTGCCGGCGCGAACCTGAGTAAAAAACCGGTTCAGTAAATGTTCAGCAGCACGAAAGAGCCGAAGATTATAAAAGCAGGAGAAGAGATGTCAATTGATTATTTCACGGAATGTCAAGCAAAGTTCAAATAGCGGCAAGTTGGCACCAAAGCTTGGCGGCAGAAGCTAAAAATATCGAAGCTGTCTTCAAAAGTAAAACTCCCCGCGGCCGGCCGCGGGGAGTTTTACTTTTAGGCGGCCTTCAATTTAATTTCCAGGGTATATTTATGTCATTTACGGCCTGCCTCAGCTCTTGCCATATTTCCTTGCAAAGCAATTACTTAGCAGCTACTATTTAAAACAAATATAAATAAATTCCCGTAGTGATTACCCATTCAAGTCCATTGCTTTCGGTATTCTGCGAGGACAAATTAATAACAGTAGGAGCGATATCCAAAGTTATGCCCAGTTCCTTGATAATCCGATATTCGCCGCCAATAAACGCTCCATATTCAATACCTGTGCCTTTGACATCCAAAGTGTCAAACCCAATGCCTCCAACCTCAATCCCGGTAAATACATTAATCTTTCCGGTCCGGAAAAAATTCCAATATCCCCGTCCCGCATAGATATATATCCCTTCACTGGCAGCATATTTTACTTCAGCCGAAATTTCCGGTATGAAATCTGATTTTACACTAATATAAGGATATCCTAATCCAACTCCCAGTTCCGCCCGGCTTGCTGTGGCGAGCCCACAAACAAGCATAACTATGATTAGCATCATTTTCACTAAAAAGTCTCTCATCATTTATTTCCTCCTGACAATTTTATGGTTATGCTGAAACTCAAGCTTAGCGTTTAGATATTTAAAACCACTCATAAAATTCCAGCTCTCGCCTGCAAAAACGGAATTGCATCTTCAAAGTACGCCCTGACCCTCAAGTGCGGGGCATATGCCTGGGTGGCAGACACTAAAAAAAACATACAGCGATCTCCTTGATTTTTAAAGTTTTTATGTTTAGTGGCTTTTTATCCACTTAGATATCGGTTCCCATACAAGAGATTTTGCATTGTTCGCCCAAAGCAGATCAGCGTGTCCGTAATCGACTGCCATGGCTTCCGGCGGATATAATTTAACTATTAATGTGCTTTTATCAGAACTTCCTAAAAGTGTAGTAGTATATATTCCATGTTCTCCGAATCCACCAGCCGCTCCAACATAAAATACCGGTATCCTTATTTTGTGTAAATAATCGTCATAAGGCACTTCGACTGCATCAGACATCAAGGCCTCAATGTCAATTAATCCTCCAAGACTCTCATAACTCGGCACAGCAAAAGTAATGTCAAAAATATAGTCCAGATCCGCGAACTGCAATCCAGTGGGAATCATTCCAGATGGATCGAATTCGCCGGCCATATAGTGATATAAGGGTACGTAGGGTGCAAGCGGCGCAAATGTGGCATGGGTTGCCGATAAACCAAATAAAGCAACTTGTTCATTAGTAAATCCGGGTATAATTGGAGAAGAATCATCAGGCGCCATTTTTGCTAATTGGCATACTGCCTTTAAGTTCTTGGCCTCCTCACTATGATAGGTTTGCTGCTCATATAAGTATTTTAATGCTGTATACCGTTCGTAGGCAGCCTCTTTCAAGTCATCATTTTCCGGAGAAAATTTATATACCATATCTATTGGAATTATCCCTTTCAAATTTCGTCTATACCTATGTTTCCGGGTCTCCGCATTAGCATAAGCGTAGGTAAGCGCTGCGCCTGAACTATGACCTGACATAAAAATTCTGCCAAAACCGCTTCCGGTTAAAACCCGTAAAAACCTGGCGATTTTTACCGCTACCTCCAGATCCTGTAAATAAAGTCGGGTATTCCATTCTTTCATAAATGAAAAACTATCCGTTTCATCCGGCACCAATGCCCATCTAAGGTCTATACCCCATACATCGATATTATTATTAGCCAAACAAACACCTACTGATTGGTCTGCGTCTACTTTGTCGGATAACGTACTCATCAAAAACGCGGTGCGGAAATTAGATGAACTGCCGTGAATCATCATTACCGCCTTTCGGCTTCGTCTGGGAATCCATGGCCTCCATTCTTTCGTTACTCTATAGATTCCTATCTTATCAAATTCTCCAGCTCCCACTTTTAGTATTATGGCATATTCATAAATATCATTGACCAAATGTCTTCTTTTAACTGAAATTATTTTACGTATAATTTTAAACGGACTGCTAAAGCAGTTGCTTTTATAGGCAGAATCGGAAGTACTAATATCCCGGTCCGACAAAGAGACTGCTTTTGCCATCAAACCTTCCTGCATATTAAGCATCTCTGAGGCATTATTACCGGAGTCAGAAGGTGTGATTAAAATCTCCTCCCCCGTACAAATATCTGTGGCTACATCAACATCAACACTTTTTTGCGCTGTTTTTCCTTTATTGTCAAATATAGTGCAAGTTACAGTATAGGTTCCCATAGACGCCGGCCCTGTCCAGATAACCTCCGAACCGCTCCCACTAATCGATCCACTGGTGGAACTCCAGGAATAGGTGAGTACATCCCCTTCGGGGTCTAAGGCGCTACAGGTTATAGTTGAGCTGCCGCTTGCTACCACTACCTCTGAATCTACTGTCAACGAATTTATTGAAGGTGATTCATTAGAAGTTTTTTCAATTTCTTTCTTTAATTCCTTGATTTGCTTTTTGGCTGCAGAAATAATTCCCAAATTGACGTCCGTATAGGCTTTCACAGGAATAAAAATGATACTTAGTGCAATGATAATAAAATATTTTTTCATATTCCCCCCCTTTTTTTTATATTCCAAAACTATAGCATATGGAATACATAATTTCAAATTTTGTAATAATTTGTAATAAATAAGTGAAGTGCGGTTTTTTTTTACTAATTATTAGACACAGCCATATTCCGTAGGTATAATAAAAACTCACAGGCTAAATATGCAGCTTAATATACTATCCGGCTCCACCCAGGATAATATGACTTTTTACCACATACCGGTAATGCCCCG
>JAGLMY010000044.1 GCA_023139775.1 bacterium | reverse complement strand
TACCCTGCGGCTTGCCGCAGGGTAATTGACTTTTAACCGGAGGTTTTTATGCAAAAGATATTAGCGTATTTTACCGGCAATCCCCTTTTAGTAAATGTCATCATGATCGTCGTGGTGCTCATCGGCATTATTAGCGCCCTGAATATCCGGCGCGATGTTTTTCCTCCGACGGACATTGACACCATGATCATTCAGGTACTTTATCCCGGAGCCAGTGCCGCGGATGTGGAACTCAACGCCGTGATTCCCCTGGAAAATGAAATTCGCCAAATATCAGGTATTCGGGAGTATGTTTCCCTGTCCATTGAAAACGGAGCTTCGATTTATGTGTATTTGGATTATGGTTTGGCGCATAAACAGGCGGTAAAGGATGAAATTTATCGTACTCTCACCAAAAGCAATATCCCGGATATCCCCGACGAGGTGGAAGATATTGTAATTATTGATATAAATCCCAAACGCATGGCAGTTATCACGCTTGGAATCACAGCCAAAGAGGACCAACAGGTCACCCCCGGGGAATTATTTGCCTTTACCGATCGCCTGGAAAATCAACTTTTAAAGCTTCGGGGCATCAATACTATCCGGAAGCACGGTTACTTGGACCGGGAAATTCTGGTTGATGTCAATATGCATAAAATGGGTGAATATTATATTTCGTTAAATGATGTGGTTCAAAGTGTACAAACCAGAAACATAAGATCTACCGGCGGTACATTGCAATCCTTGCATAAAGATCAAACCATTGTTACTTTAGGTCAATTTAAAAATCCCTTGGATATTAAAAATGTCATTATCCGTTCCAACTTTGAAGGCAAGCGTGTTCGGATTAAAGACATAGCGGCCGTTCAAGATGGTTTCGAAAAAGAAAATATACGCATCCGGGTAAACAAAAAAAAGGCGGTGATTTTACAGATAGTCAAAAAAGAAAATGCCGATGTTGTGAAAACCGTTGAAAAAGTAAACGCGTTTATTCATAAAAACCGCGGGCATTTTCCGCCGCAGTTTGAAGTTGCCACGCTGGAAGACCGGTCGCTATCCATAGTATCCCTGGTCCGTGTTGTTTTCTCCAACGCGCTCATCGGCTTTGTGCTGATTGTAATTATTTTATATTTCTTTTTAGATTTAAGAACTTCTTTTTGGACTGCCATGGGGATTCCGTTTAGTTTGTTGGTTGTTCTGGCGTATATGAACGCCATGGGCATATCGGTAAATATAATGTCTTTGGGAGCGATCATTACGGTGTTGGGAATGATGGTCGATCATGGCATTGTAATCGGCGAAACCATTTACGAACAAAAACATTTAGGCCGCAATTCCATTCAATCCGCTGTAATCGGCGTGCAAAAAGTTTTGTCCCCCTTGCTGGCCACCATTTTAACCACCATAGTCTCATTTATCCCACTTTTGTACATTAAAGGCATGATGGGAAAATTCGTCTATATTTTTCCGATTTTAGTATCCGCCACACTGATCATTTCATTTTTAGAGGCTGTTTTCATTTTACCTTGCCATTTGGCCGGCACACACCAAGTAGTTAAAAAGAACAAAAAAAATTGGTTTGTCCCTTTTGCGGAGAGCTATGAACATTTTTTAAGAAAAGCGCTGCCTTACCGTTACTTGATTGTTTTGGGATTCATCCTATTCTTCGGGTTGGCATTATTTATTTCTCAGGGTACTATCAAACGATTTGTTCTGCTGTGGGATAATTCCTCGGATGCCATCTATGTTAATTTGGAAGCGCCGGAAGGCACCAATCTGAAAGGAACGGAAACTTTGACAACCCAAGTTGAAGATATCATTCAAAATCTAATTCCTCCCCGGGAACGCCTGTCCATCCAGACCAGCATTGGCCACCATACGGTCAAAACCATTAATTCCAAAGGCAACCATGAAAATTGGAGCCAGGTTTTGATCAACCTCGTACCCATGACCGAACGCACACGTACCTCGCAGGATATTATTCAAAATTTGCGCGCTGAATTGAATACAGCTAAATTGCCTAATTTTGCTAAAATTGTTTTCGCGGAACGTATTTTAGGTCCGCCCAAAGGCGAACCGGTTAATATAAAAATCATCAGCAACCAAGCTGCCACGGCTAAAAAAGCACAACAAAATATCGAAACATTTCTAAGCCGTCTGGAGGGAATCAAAGATTTGGACAATGACCAAAAAGGCGGAAAAGAAGAGCTTGAAATACAGCTCAATTACGAAAAACTGGCCCGGCTGGACCTTTCAGTCGCCACGGTAGCCCAAACCGTAAGAACCGCCTTCGAAGGCACGATCGCAACCTCCATTCAAACCCCGGACCATAAAATTAATTACCGTATTAAAGTGGCGGATACTTTTTTAAAGGATAAAAAATTTCTCAAAGCCTTATTGATTCCCAATACCCAGGGCAAATTAATCCCTTTAGGCGAAGTGGCTGAAATCATCACCACCAAGGGCAAAACCTTGATTAATCATTATAACGGCAACCGGGTAATTACCATTACAGCGAATGTGGATGAAAAAATAACAACCTCATCTCTAATCGCAAAAAAACTCAAAAAACACTTCCGGAAAATCACGCGCGCCTACCCTGACATCCAGCTTATGCTGGGCGGAGAAGCCAAAGAATCAAAAAAAACCATGAGCGGATTATTCGCCGCTTTTCTGATTGCCATCCTATTGATATACTTAATCCTCGTGGTTTTATTTAGTTCCCTCACCCAACCTCTTCTGGTTTTAATAGTTGTTCCCTTCGGATTGATGGGCGCCTTATTGGCGTTTACCTGCCATGGAATTCCCATGACTTTTATGGGTGTAATAGGTATGATCGGCCTTTCCGGCGTGGTCGTAAATGACAGCGTGATTATGGTTTCCTTTATTAACCGGATCTTTAAAGAAACCGGCGTCCCCAACCTTGCGCAAGTTTATCAAGTTGTGGCTAAAGGCGCCCGCCAGAGGTTTCGCGCGATTATTTTGACTACCCTGACCACCGTAGCGGCGTTGCTGCCCACGGTGTATGGAATCGGCGGCAGCGCCAAAACACTTGTTCCGGTAGTAATGGCCATGGCCTACGGCTTGCTGTTCGCCACTTTGCTTACTTTAGTGCTTATTCCCGCGTTGTACTTGATCAATCTTGATATACAGCGACTCTGGCAAAAACCTTCCCGGATTTAATATTTAAGAATTCGTAACTACTCAAGTGGGTAAAAAAGTATTCAAATATTCACGCCTGGCAGGTCACTTTGGTCTTTTTTCAAGCATTGCAAAGCGGAAAACCAAGGTCTAAGCTGGTAAGGGGCAATAGGGGATATGCTTTTCTAAACCACATCTCCGCAGTTACCGCTGCCACACTTGAAAAAAGACCAAACCGCCCTGCTCCTGGCAGACCTGAGTAGTTACAAGAATTCGGGAAATCCGGGACGTTCATAGCGTTTCCAGCAATAACAACAAACTGATAATCACTATAATAGCTGCGCCTGAAACAGCGAGCGAAGCATATGCCCAAATAAACATTTTGGATTGCTTGTCAAATACGCTCAATATGGTTTTGCGGGATATAATGGATAGCAAGGCTATACCCGAAGTCGTGACCCCCATGCCCACGGCAATAAAAACCATGGCTATTAGTCCCTGGAACATAATTTTCATAATAATCGAAAAGGATAAAATAATTGCCGCGCCGGGGCAAGGAATCAGGCCGGCAACCAAAGAGGTTAAAATCAGACTTTTCAGATCCGGTGTGTTTGAAACTACGGGTGCTTCCAGCTGGCGCCATTTTTTTACTTCATAAAGGGCTCTGCCTGCCAAATAGCAGCCTACAATTATGAGTAAACCATAACTTAGAATTTTAAAAGTATTGTTCAATTGATCAAACCGCGCAATACCCGTCACTTTAAAAATAAAATACAATGTCATAACCACTGCCACCGCAGAAAAAACATGCATAAAAGTCAGCAAGTTCCCCATAAGAAAACCATGAATGACTTTTCCCGGCCGGCTTAGAAAATATGACATGGCAATGGATTTGCCATGACCAGGACCTATGGCATGAAAAATCCCATATAGAAAGGAAAACAATAAAAACAGCCAAAATGACTTCCCCCAGGGCTTACCGCGCATATCCCGGGCAAAAGCTGTTAATTTTAGCTTGAGTTGCTTTTGAAATTGATGGCTGAAATTCAAAACCGGCTGAAATACCCGCAGTATAGTCGGCGGTTTTTTAAAAGCTGTTTCTTTTTTGCTCTCTGCCAAGAAAGGATTATTAGCCCAAGACAGGACATTCATACTTAGCGCAAAGAATATAACTATGACAAAGGACTTAAATAATATCCGCACAATTACTTGCTCCTGAATTTTAAAATCATTGTTTCCGGAAATCCATCTTCTTCAAAACAAATAAATTCCTTCACTCTCTTTACTTGGGTGTGAATCTCGTAAAATCCGAATTCACCTTTTAGTTTGGGTTTACTATCCATAAGTTGAATGGCCGTATAATACGACTTATCAAATATGGACAGCTTAATGGTTTTAATCCGCTCCCCGGCCGCCACCGGACAGGGTACATAAAATTTATAGACAATCTTTTCATTTTTTATTTCAGCCTGGAAGTCCTTTACATACTCAACCTTAAAAAACTTTCCGTCAAGGCGTACATGTGTGAAATATTCAAAACTTTCAAGATTTGAGAAAGCTTCCTTTTTGAGGATCGAGATTTCTTCAACCTCGAACTGTTGGTTCTTATTTTTGTCAAAATCCTCTATAATCATGGCGCTGAACATCTCATCAAAGCACCACTGCTCTTCAATGCCCGCCAGGCCCTTTTCATCAAACACAATCGAGAGCTTGGCCTCTACAAATAAGTGCGGGTGAGCCGCCGTGATGACCGGCAGGCACAATATACATATAAGTCCAACTATTGTTTCCTTCATCGCCAAAGATATAAGCTCACTTAATTTTCTCATACGGCCACATAACCACACCGCCATCCATTACCCTGACTTTTTTAAAACCAGCTGCTTTAAGAACAAGCGCGGCTTCGTACCCGCGCAGAGATATCTTGCAAAAGGCAATAATTTCCTTATCCGGCGGCAATTCATTCAAACGAGTACGCAAGGCCCCTAAGGGAATCAAGGTTTCATTCGGCAGGCGGACTTCTGCATATTCTCCCGGGCTGCGCACATCCAAAAACACAAAGTCCTTTTGTTGCTCCAGCATCGCATGAACTTCTTTGGCTGTCACACCTTCCATATACCCGTCAAGTTTATTTCTAGCCACATTCGCCGCTGTAATAATGTTATCCATAGCCGGCGAATAAGGCGGCGCGTAACATAAATCCATATTCGCCAGTTGATCAACCGTCATTTTATTAACTAAAGCCATGGCCGCGATATCAATCCGTTTATCCACATCCCCCGGCCCAGTAGCTTGGGCGCCTAACAATTGACGGTTTTTCTTATCGACAACTAATTTCAACAACAAGGGTTTGGCATCGGACATAAAATGAGCCTTATCAGGAGCCGGTGCCATGACTACTTCCACAGCATACCCTTGTTTACCGGCCATGCTTTCCGTCAATCCTGTTCTACCGACTGTAAAATTAAATACTTTACAAACTGTACTGCCTAAAACTCCCGGAAATTTATCTTCATGACCACAAATGTTATTCGCCGCAACCCGCCCATGCTTATTAGCGGTAGATCCCATGGGCATATAGCAGCTTTTCCCGGTTACGCGATCCACGCATTCCACGCAATCACCGGCCGCGTAAATATCAGGATCCGAGGTTTGCATCTTTTCGTTTACTTTAATTGCCTTTAATTCGCCGATTTCCAAACCGGCATCTTTAGCTAATTTAATTTGCGGACGAACACCAATTGACATAATCACCAAATCCGCCTTAAGTGTTCCTTTATCAGTTATAACTTCTTTAACTTGTTGTTCACCTTTAAAACTTTTCACTTCCGTATTCGTCAATATTTTTACGCCGTGTGATTCCATGTGCTCTGCAACCAATTTTGCGATTTCCCAATCAAGCATACTGAAAATCTGCGGCATTTTTTCCACAATGGTTACCCGGCAGCCTTTATGCACCAGCGCTTCAGTTATCTCCACCCCAATCAACCCGCCACCCACGATGACCATATCCTTGGCATGTTCATCCGCCAACAATGTTTTGATACCTTCCGCGTCATGAACACCATGCAAAGCAAAGATGTTTTCCAAATCAACTCCGGGCAGCGGCGGCATAATAGGTTCAGCCCCGGTGGCCAGCACCAGCTTATCGTAATCCAGCCATTTTTCATGTTTATTTGCCAGTATTTTGATCAGCACACGTTTTTCTTTACGGTCAATTTTGACTGCCTCTGTTTCCGTCAGAACATGAACATTTTTCACTTTCTGAAAAAATATCGAATCACGCACCACACCCACCGATGTGCACATCAATTCCTTTTGTTCTTTGACTTCACCGGACACGTAATAGGGCAGACCGCAACCGGCATAGGATAAGTATTTGTCTTTCTCAATAATAGTTACCTCTGCGTCAGGAATAAGCCGGATAATTTTCGCCGCCGCTTTCGGTCCGGCAGCTACCCCGCCGATGATGATTACTTTCATAGTAATTTTTCCTCCCAGTTTCGGTTTTATATAATTAATTTTACTTACTTATAGCCTGATGTACTCTCAATATACATTTATTCTGAACAACTTTAATTCCAGCGGTTTTTGCTTTGGCCGCTGCTTTTTCATGGCAAATACCTTCCTGCATCCACACACATTTACATCCAACCTGAATTGCCTGGTCAACAATCTCCGGAACAGCTTCCGGTTTACGGAAAATATTAACGATATCAACTGCCTGCCCATAGTCTGCCAATGATGGATAAGCCCTATGCCCGAACAATTCCGTAATACCCGGTCGAATGGGAATAATTTCATACCCTTGTTCTTTTAAATAAACCGCAATTTCATGCGAGGGTCTATTTGGCTTTAGTGACAGACCTACAATTGCTATGGTTTTTACGTTTTCCAATGCCACTTCCGCCTCCGGCGACGGAGTCGGAAGCGCACAAGTCATACCTTCCATTTTCGCCTGCACCTCACTTTCGAGCACTTATACCCTCCGTTTATTTAACCACCGTCCATCTAATCCTTAAATACTTCATTCAATATATCGGTTATCTGTTTCTCATTTTGAATACTGGTTGTAGCTTTGACAACTCCACCATTTTTAAAATAAACAGTAAAAGGCAGTCCCATAAAATATTTGCATTCCGGTAGATTTTTAATATAATCAGCGGCCGAAATATCAAAATCCATGCCTGCCATCTTAATTCGTGGATATTTTTTCTCCAATTTTTCCATAATAGCATAAACAGGAATACACATCGGCCCCAATCTTCCGCAACAAATCATAACCTTGGCATTAGTTTTCAGCAACTCATCAATTTCTTCACGACTTTTCAAATACTTAAGTTTGGCATCCAACATTTGCTACTCCTTCTAGTATAGTGTATCCGTCAAGCAGAAATATCTCCAGCCAACATTGCCCTTTATATTCCCGACGAAATCAAAATTTATAATTATCGTTTTAATTTGACGTATTATTATTTATTTCATAATCTAAATTCCATCATTGTACCTACCGGACAGGCAAAACACCTACCTAACAATTTTTTTTTAAACCTATAAACCGCTTCATATCCGGTACAATGTGCTAAACCTATTTTTTCAATTCCCATCTCATATAAAGCATTAATGGTAAATTGAATTCGTTCTTCGGTCGCATTAATCAAATGCATTCCGCCCATAACACAATATATGGGTTCATAGCCGGTAATTTTCCTAATATAATTCAAGGTGTTAACAACCCCTGCATGCGCACAACCCAATATCACAACCAAACCCAGCTCTGATTTAAAATACAAAGCTTGATCATCAGGTAATGTATCTTTTTTCAAACATTTATCATCTGTGAAAAAAGATCCGCCAACATCTTCCAAATTCGCTTCCCGTAGTATTTCCCCGGTCACCCATAAACCTGGATGAATTTCTACCGGTTGTTTTGTCCAGATAATATCTCCGGCCAAATGACGCACTGCCGCTTCGTCCAAATCAGGCATGCCGATCTCACGCGCCAAACCGTCTTCAGAGCAGGAATATTTATTCTCAAAGCCATTCGGGTGAATATATACCTGCGGTCTTTTAGCAATTGTTAATATTTCTTTCAATCCGCCGGTATGATCGTAATGACCATGGCTCAGCACAATCGCTTTAGTCTTTTCCACATCAATGTCCAAATGTTTGGCATTATGCCGCAAGATATTCGTCTGCCCGGTATCAAAAAGCACCTTATAGGACTTATATTCAATCCCTACGGCCAATCCATGTTCTGCCAATAAATCTTTTTGCAAACTGCAATTTTCAACTAAAATTGTTATTTTGCAGTGACTATGCAATATTCTTCCCTTTTGGGATCAAGTCGGTCTTTTCAATAAATTTTCCAATTGCCTTAACTTTCACCTCTGCCTCCTGTAACAACTCTGCCTTTACTATAAATAATTTTGAAAAAGACCCGTCAATCCAGGCCCGAACAACCGCGTTCACACCAATCAAAACAGGTTTGCGGTATCGAATTTTGAGCTCCGCGGTTACCGCGGTCTTTTCATAGGAAAACAAACAATTTGTCATAGCACTATCAAGCAAAGCTGAAATGACGCCGCCCTGCAATTGATTTTCATAACCAGCGTACTCTTTTCCGCAGGTAAATTGCGTACAGACGCTCCCATCCTCACAGGCTTCAAACTTTAATTTAAACCCTTGCTGATTACCCGCTCCACATAATCTGCAGCAGTAATGCAACTGTTTCTGTATTATATCCAGAGTATGCTGCCTGATCCTAGTGGTCACAAAAATTAGCTCCGGTTTTTAATTCATTTTTCAAATAAGCCGTTGCCAGCTCTTCCGGTGTTACGCTGCCGGCGCCCACTATAACTTCAATTTTATTTTCCCTGAACAGTTGTTGTGCCCTCTGTCCCATCCCACCGGCGATAATAATATTGGCACCCCGCTCTGCCAGCCAGCGAGGCAGTAATCCCGGTTCATGAGAAGGGGCCGTTACAATCTCCTTCTTTAAAATTGTTTTGTTTTCTACATCCACATCAATTAACGCGAAACTCTCGCAATGTCCGAAATGCATGGCTAATTTTCCCTCAGCCTGAGGTACGGCAATCCGCATAATTCATCACTCCTTTGTTATTGATTCCAATTCAACAATTGGTTTTATTACTTTCGCGAAAATATCCGCGGTATGTGTTTTTTCAAATTTCTTTATGAAAACAGCCCCCTCATCACACGCTTGACCTATTTCAGGATCCAAAGGAATTCTTCCTAAAAAAGGCACCTGCATGTCTGTTGCCATTTTTTCACCGCCGCCGGTTTTAAATATTTCCGAGACTTCACCGCATTTAGGGCATACAAAACCGCTCATATTCTCAACCACACCCAATACGGGTAATTTAATCTGACGACAAAAATTAACGGATTTACGCACCGCGTTCAGTGCCACCTCTTGGGGTGTGGTTACAATAAGCGCGCCATCCATTTTTTCGATGAGTTGACATACTGAAAGAGGTTCATCACCCGTACCGGGCGGTGCGTCGATAATCAGATAATCCAATTCACCCCAAGCCACATCCCGCAAAAACTGTCTGATCATGCTCATCTTCATGGGTCCACGCCAAATAACCGGATCATCGGCTCGCGGCAGGAAAAACGCTATGGACATGACTTTAATCGCGCCAATCTCAATGGGCAGTATTAAACTGCCTTCAGCTTGCATGGATATGTTTTTTAAATTTAGCATTTGGGGAACACTTGGTCCATGAATATCCACATCCAGAAGTCCTACCTGTTTACCCGCTAGTGCCAGCGAAAAAGCCAGGTTTACAGCTATTGTGCTTTTGCCCACACCACCCTTTCCGGAAAGAACAACAATTTTATGCTTAATCCGGCAGAGTCGCCCCTCAAGTTTTTGACGGTCAATAAATTCCTCTTGAGTCTCATTGGGTTTTGGTTGTTTGGCAGAACATGTTTCAGCATTGCATATTTCACAGTTTTTTTGCTCCATATCCTTTATTTATTAATCCTTTCTTGATCTGATTTACTTATCGCATACGGCTTTAAGCGTATTGGCCGCCAAGGTTGCGCTATGTTGATATGCTGCCGGCAAAGAGTCCGGATCATTGAAGTTCTTATTTCGCAAAGGATACAAACTTACCTCAGCTAAGTATTGTCACAATTGTACCTCAGCCACAATCAAAGCATTATCCTGTCGGCCCCAAAGATATTCTTCCCGTTCTTGCCAAAACGTCGGTTTTCTATAGATCTTTCCTTCCTGCTGTTGACCGGATAAATGTATATTCACTTTTCCATATGGCAATAATAATTCACTAAACTCTTGCCCTGAAAACAATCGAGCTGAAATATACGGCTCTTCCTTTTGAAATATCCGTTGTTTGTTTAGCGAAGCTTCTTTATCAAGCGTACCTATGACGACCTTACCCTTTGGTTTTACGCAGCGGAACATCTCCGCTATTGCGGCTTTAACATCCGGAATAAATTCCAAAGCTGTCACGCCGGCAACAACCTCAAATAAATTATTCGCGTAAGGCAAATGGCAGACATCCGCGATTTCAAAACGACACCCAGGATAGTGATGCGATTGCGCAACTTCTATCATCTCCGGTGATATGTCTATCCCTTTTACCTCAAATCCCAACGAAGAGAAAATACCACTCCAATGCCCGGTACCGCAGCCAATATCCAGAAGCCTCTCGCCCGGCGAAACCTGCGACAGGCACTTTAGCACCAATTCTTTTTGCTGCTGATCATGCATTTTTCCTTCGGCTGTTTCATACCATTTGTCATAGTCTTTTGCCATCTTACTAAAATCATACAATGTCCGGGTCAGCTCCATACTTAGCGCTCATCGTCTTCGCGTTTGCAGCCCAAAATATCATTAACCTTAGTCCATACTTCAACTATATCCTTGGCTATTCCAGCTTGAGTATATTCCACTACTGCCTGTTTTTTGATTTGTGCTTTAGTGACTAACTGATCATAACGAATTTTTCCGGCCATGGTTAGATTTTTTTGCTTGGCCATATCTTCTATCTTTTGGGAAAGCTCTTGATTTAAATCCCATTTATTGATACACACTAATGTTTTAATATTGAAGTGCTTGGTCAAATCCGCAACCCGCTCCAAATCGTGAAGTCCGCTTAAGGTCGGTTCTGTTACAACCAATACCAGGTCCGCTCCGGTTATGGAAGCAATCACCGGACAGCCAATTCCCGGTGAGCCATCAATCAGCACAATCGCGTGTTTTTGCTCCTGGGCTATTTTTTTCGCCTGAGTTCTTACCAAACTTACCAGTTTTCCGGAGTTTTCCTCGGCAATGCCCAATTTGGCATGAACCATTGGTCCGGTCCGCGTATTGGAAACATACCATTCGCCATTAACCGCCCTTGAAAAATCTATGGCATTTTCAGGACAAAAATATTTACACACGCCGCATCCTTCACAAGCGATAGGATCCACTTGACAAGTCTTCTCAACCATGTGGTTTTCCCGGCCGTCAAAGGATATGGCATTAAAGCGACAGACTTCCCGGCATTTGCCGCAAGCTGAACACTTTTCAGTTATTATTCGCGCCCGGCTGCCGCCGCTGAAATCTTCTTGTTCAATAATCTCCGGTTCCAAAACCAAATGCAAATCCGCCGCGTCCACATCGCAATCCGCCAATACTAACCTGCCGGCCAGCGCGGCAAACGAAGCTACCATGGAAGTTTTACCGGTCCCGCCTTTGCCGCTGATTACCACTAGTTCTTTCACTTTTAAACCCCTTATGCTTACAACATTTTCAAAAAGTAATTACCCGTTCAGAATCTTTAACCCATTCAGCTAATTCCGCCATAGTAGCTTCATTAGCTCCTGAATAGTATGGTTTCCCCTTATGAATACCGCACCGCACATTACAGGTCCCGCAAACTTTCACGGCTATACCTTTAGCGATAAGTTCTTTGAGTATTTTAACCAAATCAAAATATCCTTCCGGCGGTTTACATTCATCCCTTGCCATATCAACCGAATCATTCATTAGAAAAATACGCACTTCCAGTCCAACGTTGAGCATCTTTTCCGCTAATCGCAAACCATTCCAAGCTACGTCCGTACCATCATATGGTTGATGATTAAATATAATCAGAGCATTCATTTTATTTCTCCACTACTGCTAAAAATAGTTGTTCTTCCACCAGTCATGATATTCCCTCTCTTTAATCCGGCAATCATTGTTCAGATCAGCAAACTCATTATTTGAATTCACCATATCCAATTCAGCTCCGCTTTGGCCGTCGATCAGAAACCGGTAGGCACAAGTAAGTAAAATAAATTTCCTATGCGCATTCTCGTTTCCTTGATTGCGGTCAGGATGAATTCTGAAAACTTTTTGTCGCCAAGCCCGTTTCACTTGTCCCTGGTTCCAGGCAGCGGATAGTTCTAGAATTCCCAGCGCTTTTTTCTCGCGTTCGAGTTGCAATCGCATGGCATCAATTTGTTTGTATTCATCCGACATGCACACCTGCCTGCTGCAATATTTCTTGAAATAACAGCTTGAAAAGCTGCTGATATTCAGGCAACGCTTCACAGATCATTTCACCTTTGGAATAAACTTCGGCAATTTGACGATCATCCGGTATTTCCGCCAATACCGGGATAGCATTATTCCTACAATAGTCCAGAACTTTATCATCCCCACTATCCGCCCGGTTGATGACCACACCAAAAACCAAACCCAGCGCTTGCACCATTTCAATTGCCAGCTGCAAGTCATGCAACCCGAAGGGCGTGGGCTCTGTCACCAGCACTACATAATCCGCTCCCCGTATACTCTCAATAACCGGACAGGATGTGCCGGGAGGCGCGTCAATAATAACCGGAATATCTTCAGGAGCGGCCTGTCTAACCGCTTGAATCACCGGAGGACTCATGGCTTCACCGATATTCAATAACCCCTGGATAAAATGTATTGATCCACTGCTTCCAATTTCCATTTTTCCAACTTCACGGGTTTTCTCAGTAATCGCCTTAGCCGGACAAACCAGCTTACACCCGCCGCAAGCATGACATAATTCAGGATAGGCAATAACTTTTCGTCCCACTAAAACAATCGCGCTGAATTGACATATCTCTCCGCACTGGCCGCAAAGTGTACACTTATCTTCATCCACTACTGGAATGAGCCGAACAACCGGACGTTGTTCCTTAATTTCCGGTTTTAAAAAAATATGGGCATTCGGTTCTTCTACATCACAATCAAGATAGGCCACTTGCTCTTTATTTTCGGCTGCCATGTAAGTCAAATTGGTTGCTACTGTAGTTTTTCCGGTTCCTCCCTTGCCGCTGGCAATCGCTATTTTCATTCTCCCCTGTTTTCCAATTCCTCTATTCTTTTTTTCACATCTTCCAAGGCATTCCCGAAATACTCCGCCTGTCCTTTTAATGTCTCAACTTCCTGTTCCTTGGTAAGGTTTGGAACATAAGGATGATCAACATACGCTGCTCCATAAGCAGGCGGATTAGCTCTTTGCCAACCCGGTAAACCCGAGCTGCCAAACCAATTACACCCTCCGCGTCCGCCGCCACGACCGCCACCGCGACCGCCACCGCGACCCCAGCCCGAAAATCCTCCGCCATATCCTGGATTCATATATCCCGGCACCGTATTCCCGGCGCAAAAGCCTGCTCCCCGTCCTGTCATAGGACCCATTCCCATGGGACCTGTTCTGTCTCCTCTTGGCATGATTATCACCCTCCTTTTTTTAATTTTATATACGTCCCTGTTGTCCTGCTCCGGTATTTCCTCTGTTCTTTCCTTGTCCTTGTCTTTTATTTGCCGCTTTTCTTTGCGCACCTCTTGCATTCATGCTGTTTACTTGACCCACACCTTGATTCACACCACTTTGATTCCCCGAACCGCAAGTTCCCATTCTTCTTCCTGTGCCTGACCCCTTACCTCCTGGGCCGGTACCATCACCTCTGGGCATTTTCACCACCTCCTAACCCGGACAAGCCGGAACTAAGATATTTGACAGGATTAACAAGATATACGGGATTTTAAATAAATTCTGTCAATCCTGTTATCCTGTCAAAAAAAATTCTTTGCGCTCTTTACGGCGAATGATTTTCAGCCATAAAAAGCACGAATTTGAGAACTAAGATACTATTAGTCATACTTGTGCCGTTACAGCTCTTTTCGTTGAGCCAAAAGCAGACCGGCTTAAAATCACATCACCTAATAGACAACCGGCATGCTCCGCTATAACTTGGCATTTTGCCTTAAGCAGAAAAAATATATCTTTCTCTTCATCACTCAGAGTTTCATAGTTACCCTGACCTTTGGCAATAATCAAATCCGCTTCGTGAAAACGTTTTTGAAATTCAGGGCTGCATTCCGCAAGAATAGTTCCCGGAGCATCCGACCCATTGTCAATCACTTTCACCAGTTTAGTAAGACCGACGGCTTGCGCATCTGTTATTGTGACGTCATTGATAATAGGAAATCCCCTTACTGCCACAGTCACTTTTTCAATTGGCAGCTGTTCTATCAGCAACTTGTCAAAAACAATTTCACCGGCATTGTCAGCCAAGTAAAGTATTTTCCGAGCCTCTGAAATTGCTTGAAAAAATTCCTTTTCATTACCATTAAGCGGCGTGTTCAGCGCCTCCTCTATGGATTTATGAATATCACTCTCAGCAACCCGGCTGTTCACACCAAGATCAATCACATTTCCTGCAATTGCCAGTTGCACGGCCGCTTCCTTAGGATTTTTCGCTTCTTCCACATAGGATCTCATCCCAGGATAGAGTTTCAGGCCCAACCAATTGGAACTCTCTTTATGCTTTTTATAAGGATCCGCCTGGTTGGTCTTCTCCTTGATAATACGGTGAATCCGTTGACCCATTAGTGGCGGCGACATATTTAAATCCATACGACTCACCAAGCCAAGAATTTCCCTAAGCACCTCTTCCTGAATGACTTCATCAGAAGTCACCATACGCACCGCATCCAATGTCTGCCGTAAAAAACAGGGAATACAATCAAAACAAGTTCTCATTTTATCTATACCCAGTGCCCTTCTTGGTTGGCTTGACCGGCATTGCTCAGCTGCCCTGCCTGAAATTTATCAACCGCCTGTTTTACCGAACCTTTTTCGCAAAGATATATTTTAATATCAGCAGCTTTCAGCGCGGCATATGCCTTAGGACCCACATTGCCTGTAATCACCGCTTCCACGTTCAGATCCACAACATTTTTCGCAGCTTGTATCCCCGCTCCTTGCATGGCATTCAAATTTTGAGTGTTGTCATGAACTGTGAATTGCCCGGTATCGCTATCAATGACTAAAAAATATTTCGCTCTGCCAAAACGAGGATCCATCTCACTATCCAAACTCATTCCTTGTGAGGAAACAGCAATTTTCATACGTTTAAACCTCCCCTTATATTCATCATATCCGGTTTTGACCATGTTTCCCTTGAAACCGTCTGCGTCTTCCACAACAGCCAGGCATTAAAAACCGCTTTTCATCCAATTTTCCTGTTATAAATGCCTGAAGCACTTCTTCTACTTGTCCGCAAATCCTCGGAACAACCTGAATTCCTGAAGCAAGCAACATTTCTTCATATAACCGGGAAATTGCTCCGCAGATAAGCACTTCCACTTTCAATTCAATAATGCTGCCTGCTTTGCCAATAAGACTGGTTTCCGGTATAGTTGTCTCATAGCGGTTAAGCTCCTGATTACATTCGATATCGATGATTAAAAACCGCCTGGAGACATCAAATACCGGCGCTAGTCTATTTTCCCATATTGAAATAGCTAGTTTCATCATATTATTATTTAAAGCAAGAAAAATGCCAATTACGAGGTATTTAAAAAATATTTTAAAATAAGGGAATTATTGGAATGTGATAAAAGGATCGCTTGGTAGTATTGCAATTTGCAATTCCAGCTTGCGCTTTTGCATTGCATATTGCAATACTATTTTTTATTCCGGTTCCGGCCGTCTTCATCCATCACTTTGATTTTCAAAGACTTAATCTTGCGAAAAAGAGTGCTGGGATTGATGCCCAGATCTTTAGCCGCGGCCACACGATTACCATGATGTCGCCTAACAGCATCAGCAATATAGTACGCCTCCATAGCTTGTAAAGATAAGCTCTTTTTACCTGGCCAGGTCCCAGGCTTTTCTTGCGCGCGGAGAACAGGCGGCAAATATCGGGGTTCAATTAATCCTCCGCGGCAAAGCACGTACGCATGCTCGATAATGTTCTCCAACTCACGAATATTGCCCGGATATTCATATTCCATTAATATGGCCATAGCCTCCTGGGATACACCCTGAATATCCTTATTCTTAAGACGATTAAATTTGGAAATAAAGTTATCTATTAAAAGAGGAATATCTTCTCTTCGCTCTTGTAAGTCCGGCAATTTAATCCGGAAGACATTTATCCTATAAAACAAATCATCCCTGAAAATACCTTGTTTAACCAATTGGCTAAGTTCTTTATTCGTGGCGGCAACCAGCCGAACATCCAGCTTGATTGGTTTATTTGATCCCAAGGGTTCAAACACCTTCTCCTGGATAACACGCAGCAGCTTGGCCTGCATGGCTGGTGAAACATCACCGATTTCATCCAAAAATACTGTTCCGCCCTCAGCTATGGCAAACCGCCCGGACTTATCGCGACGCGCGTCCGTAAAAGCGCCTGCCTTATACCCAAACAATTCGGACTCCAGTAGGGAATCCGGCAAAGCTCCGCAATTAATCGGCACAAACGGTTTATCCCGGCGCGAGGAAAGATTATGAATAGCCCTGGCAAATATTTCCTTACCAGTGCCACTTGCTCCTTCTAAAAGGATGGTACTGTCACTCCGGGCTATTTCAGGTAATATCTCAAAAAGCTGCTGCATGCTCTGACTGCGGCCGACAATATCGGCAAATGTATATTTATCCTGCAATTCTTTACGAAGCTGTTCAACAATACTCAGATCCCGAAAAGTTTCCACGCCTCCTATAAGATTATTCTGATTGTCTTTCAGTATAGCCGTGGAAATACTTATAGACAGACGTTGCCCGTTTGCATTAATAATATAAATGGTTTGATTGATTATCGGACGACCGGTCCGCATGGTTTTTTTTAAAGCGCAGGCATTTTCACAGATATTGGAACGAAATACATCACAGCATTTTCGTCCTATAGCTTCATCACGCTTTACACCGGTTATTTCTTCAGCCGCCCGGTTAAAAGAAGTTATTTCCCAATCCTTATTAACCGTAAAAACACCATCCGCGACGGAGTTTAAAATAACGTCAGTAGCTGACCGCGCTTCATTATTTAAATTATTTTTCATAATAACGCCCTATTTCTACGGGATGCTTCGCAGCCCCGACCTGAAAAATTATCGGAAAGTTAGGACGCTCCGCAGCCCTGACCGGATAAACTATATCATGAAAGGGACGCTTCGCAGCCCTGACCTGAAAAATTATCGGAAAGTTAGGATGCTTCGCAGAAGGCGAATATCTCCTTCGAAAGACAATATCCAGCAGGACAATAATACCACAGGCGTCAAGAGTGAGGATTTTTATCTCACTTAATATTTTTTGACATTTTTGTGACTTTCTTTTTACATTCTTGTGAAACATATAATCCCATAATATTTCAAAATAGATTTAGAAAGCCTAACTACAAACAGGAGGTACCCAACCATGTTTACCGCATTTTTCAGAATCCCGGATCAGGAAAATGAGATATTGCACGACATCGATGATGAAACGATATATGACGAAGATTTGTTTCGCGAAAGTATTAAAACCGATCCGCATCAGGCCAAACGGCTTTTTACCATGATTATCAAAAAACAGCAACACAATCGCAGGATTTATTCCCTGGCCACGTATTACTTAGGTGAAGTCTACGAATCGCTGCATGAACCGGAAACAGCAACGCGCTATTTTCATCACATTGTTTTAAATTATCCGGATCAAAAAGATTTGGCTAAAAAAGCCGACGCTAAAATGAAGCAATGTTTAAAATAAAAATAGCGCTCATTTTAAATGTTTTGCAGAGATTTTTATAACTCACAAAATACTTTCCGACCTGTTTTTATTATTTTTACTCAGATTTCCTTCCCAAACTTCAGTTCTCTTTTTACTCACCGATAATTTGAATGTTAGTTTCCACTTCCGCTCCAACTCGTTTTCAGGAGGCACGCTATGCACCTCAATCACACCTTTAAAAGAAACCTAAAAGATGTCAGTCTTACCGCGCTCGATAAAACCCCGGACATTGTGTACTTCATTGATGATAATTATTGTCTGCAAGGCTACAATCCGGCCTGGCGTCACTTCGCGCGTAAAAATCATGGCGAGTCAGTGCTGGATAAATTTCCTTTGGGCACTTCTATTATGGCTGCCTTTGCCGATCAGGCCAGGGGCTTTTACTGGCAAGCCTATTGGCAGTCCTTACATCAGCATAAAAAATGGGAACAGGATTACGAATGCTCCTCTTCCGAGGATTACCGCGTGTATCATCAAACCGCCACACCCTTGAAAAACAATCAGGGACTCATGATCACCAATCGTCTGGTTAAAAAAGCGCCCATAAAATGCGAGCCGCACGAACCGGATAAATGCTATTTTAACGAGCACGGCAGCATTATCCAATGCTGCCATTGTCGTAAAGTCCGGAACCATTCTTCGGAAGAACAGAAATGGGATTGGGTCCCGATCCTGGTGGAAAAACCGCATCCGGATACGGACTACACTTTCTGTCCCAGGTGTTACACTATCTACTATCCGAAAAAAATAAAAACACCTGTGAAGCCTGTCCAATAAATTTACAAGATCGTTGTAATATGTCAGGAAAGAAAATTAGCCGCCGATGAACGCCGATAAATACGGATTAATTTTTTTTCATCTCTTAAGCTATAACTATCTGCGTTTATTTGCGTTCATCGGCGGTTAATTTTGGTTCCGGTTTATCCGTATTAGGTTTTTCTCTCTTCACTGACCTGTTACAGATCGTTTTTATCCGCCAGTTAGTTACTCAACACCTCTGCTTGTGTTTGGGCAAGAGATAACTCAGGGTAATCATCCAGTCGGAATTAGTAAAATACAAACCCGGAAATCTGTGGCCAGGCCGAAAATCATGATGAAGATGTTCATTTAAAACCAGGGCAAACTTCCCGGTTTCCCAGGGGGCTAATACAGAAAAGGCGGAAAAAGAAAAACGTTTTTTAATAATCGGATACAGGAGTTTGAAGACACTTTCTTTGGCGCAAAAAACCAATTTTTCCATCTGCGGGCGTCGTTCCCCCATTTTGGAAAGCCAGTTCATTTCATCCGCATTGGCAATAACCGCCATGGCTTCCGGACTAATTCTACGGGCTTGCGCTTCAATATCCAGCCCCAATGAAATAAATTTCTTATGCGCAGCCACTGCCGCGCAATACGCACCGCGAGTATGCGTAATGCTACCGCACACGCCATACGGCCACAGAGGTTCATCCTCTTGACCCCGCAACACCGGCTGGGCAGGAAGCTCCAATGCGGCCATGGCCTGACGCGCGCACCAGCGCCCGGTAGCAAACTCCTGCTGCCGTTGCTCACAAGCTGTTGCGATTGTTTTTTTTTCTTCCGGAAATAAAATACTCGTGGTTTGCAGATCCTGGGTCCCTACAAAGTGAATCTCTCTTTCACTCAGCAGTTGGGCTAGATAGG
>JAGLMY010000043.1 GCA_023139775.1 bacterium | reverse complement strand
CCGGCACACAGCACTTGGCCCACTACGGTTCCGAAATAGGTTTCATGTTCCAGTTTCTTGGCAATCACCTGAACTTCTTTATCAGGACCAATGGGTTCCAAAAAGTGGGCGCCTAATATTTTAGTGGCTCTAACTTGGATGGGAGTTGCATTCTCTTGCACCACACTACTCCGGTGAGTAAGAAAATGATATAAGCAGAGACCCAGCTGTCCGATCATTTCCAGTTGCAGAGAACCGGGATACACCGGCAGATCAGGAAAATGTCCCTGAAAAACCGGGTCCTGCGCAGATACTATACGCGATCCGAGAATAATTCCCTGCTCCAGATCCAGTCCTATGAGCTGATCCAGCAGTAAAAAGGGGTCACGATGGGGTATGAGCTTTTTAATGTGTGTTTGGGAATAAACCAGGGACTCCGGTAAGGTTTCCAGGGTGGCAATCGCTTTTTTCCGGAAACCTTTTAGGATTTTCTCATATTCCATACCGGCTATTTCAGCCCTTTCACAATAACATCTTCAATGATATTGCAGGCCTTATCCATCTCTTCCTTGGTCAATTGCGAAGACACGGAAATCCGGAATCGCCGGGAATGGGCCGGCACAGCCGGAAAATCAACCGGCTGTAAGAACAAACCCCGTTTCTGAATCTCTGTAGCCATCTGAAATAACTTTTCACCGGAAGAACCGATGATAATCGGTATGACCTGTGATTCTGTTTTACCCAAATCCAATTTTAGGTCCAAGAGATTTTTCTTAAGATAGGCTGTATTCTCCCAGAGTTTGTCTCGCAGGCTTGAATCGCGAGTAGCCACTTCCAGGGATTTAAGCAAAGCTCCTACCATAACCGGCGATGGCGCGCAGGAAAAATGAAAGGGTGAAGAATAACATTTCATATAGCGAATCAAGCGGGCATTGGAGCAGACAAAACCGCCGACCACACCAAAGGATTTGCTGAAGGTGCCAAAGGAAACTCCCATTTTGTCTTCCAAACCAAAGTGCTCAGCCACACCTTTACCATTGGGACCGAACATCAGAGTGGAATGTGCCTCATCAATATAAATAGCGGCCTGGTACTGATGACATAGTTCCAGGACTTCCGGCAGTTTCACCAGATCCCCGTCCATGGAATACACGCCTTCCACAGCCACCAAAGTACGTTTGCCTTTGCTCTTTTCGAGCATCTGGGCCAAGGAATCCATATCATTGTGCTGAAAAAAAAGCATCTTAGCGCCGGACAAGGTTCCGCCATCCACCAGGCTTTTATGACATTTTTCATCCAGAATGAAAAAATCGCCTTTGCGCAAAATTCCCTGAATAGCTCCCATATTACCGGCCAGACCATTGGAGAACAACAAACAATCTTCCTGTTCTTTGAACTCCGCCAGTTTTTTTGCCAGCTTGATATGCAAATCAAAGGTGCCGGACAAGAGCGGCGCTCCAGAAGCGCCGGTACCGTATTTATCCAATGCTTCGTGAGCTGCCTGGATTACCTCAGGATGCGATGACAAACCAAGATAATTGTAGGATGTAAGGTTGATCATCTTTCTCTTTTGCTGATCCAGATTACTTTTAATTTCCGTGGTTGTACGAGGCATACACAGCAATTGCTGTTCAAAAAAGCTGAAGCAATAATTAATTCTCGGATTTTGCAGCCAGGCTTCAAAATCTTCCGGCGGTTCCAATACATCCGGATTATCATTGTACTGAAAATCCGCCAAGCTATAGTTTAAAATTTCGTCCATACCTTCACCTTATAATAATAGTAGGGGCGGGTTTTCAACCGAAGGAAATCCCATTCGTAGGGAACGGTCGCGACCGTTCCCTACATGCATTCCGATCGGGGAAACCCACCCCTACAAGATAATCATTTGAATTCTTTTTATTGGTTTGCTTCAGCCGACATGTTGGCTAAAAATTTGTCCGCCAATTCATCAATAGTTTTAATGTCTGCCAACTCTGAGCGGGGAATCTTGATTTTCAGCTCACGCATAGAGCAGGAAACCACCTCAATGATATCCAAACTGTTGGCGCCGTAATCTTTCATCGATTTTTGCGGATCAATGTCTGAATCCTGTAAATCTTCGAGATTTTCCAGAATATATTTCTTAACTACTGCGTAAATTTGTTCCTTGTCCATTCATTTCTCCTTTTTAATATACCTAAGGGTAATGTTTTTTATGATTTTTGTTTAGAAAAATATCGCATCATAAGATTATCTCGAAAAGGCATGCCTTTGTCTACAGTAATTATTTGTCCATTCATGGCATCCAACAATCCGCTGCAAAGCGCCAATACCGCTTTTCCGCACTCAGTGGGAGTCAGCACCATCTCTTCAGGAATACCCTGCTCCTTGATAAAAGTAAAAAACTCCTCACCAAAGATCTTGGCAAAGGAATCGGTCTTCACGGTTCCAAAACGGATAACATTGACCCGGCTTCCCTCGGCAAACAGATGCACAGAAAGATATTTTGAGAAAAACTCCAGCAAGGCCTTGGACGCTGCCACAAAATCATAACCCGGATAAAAATGGTCCGGTCCATCACTGGAAATACCGATCACATAGCCGGGATAACTGCCAAAAAGCGCTTTGATTTTACGGGTATACTCAATCATGGGCCAAGTGCTGTATTCCAGGGTTTTAAAGAGGGACTTTTTCTTGTACTCATCCAGAGTCATAGTCCGCTGGGCGAATCCCACATTGCTGATAAAAACATCCACCTTTTTCTCTTGTTTGGCAATAGCAGCCAACAACTGGTCTGTGTCTTCAGCTTGAGAGACATCTGCTTCCAGGAGCACGGGCTTTTCCGCGGAAAGCGCGGTAAACCGGGCATTTAACTGATCCATATCCGCTGAGCCCCACTTGTAGGTTAGATACAGACGCGCGCCGGCCTGGGCAAATTGCAGAGCTGTGGCTAAGCCGATTCCCTGGGTACCCCCGGTGATTAAAACCACCTTGTCTTTCATATCAATCGGAAACATTATCTATCCTTTTCTGGTGGGCGCGGTAACCGCGCCCCTACTTCCCGCCAAACGGGCGCACTCAGTGCGCCCCTACAATATTTTCTATTTACCGTAATGTTCCTCAATGGTTTTCCGGGTTTCCGGAAAGCCAAAGCTCAGACGATGCATAAAGTCCTCCTGCACCCGGGCCGTAATCAACTGTTGCTTCTTTTTCGCGCTTAAGGCATGCTTCAAAAGACTGATGGATTTTACACTTTTTTCACTAATTTGCAAGGCAATATTTTCAGCCTTGGCCGGCACCTCGGCTTTAGGCACAATATAATTGATCTGTATGCCCTTTTCAGCCAGTTCTTTGCCTTTGTAGCATTTTCCAGTATACATCATCTCATTGGCAATAAAAGGGCCGACCAGGTTGGCCAACAACTCAGTACAGCCTATGCCCGGAGTAAATCCCATATTCATAAAAACCACACCGTAGCGGCTTTCCCTGGCAGCCACCACCATATCCGAACAGACTGCCATGATCAGGCCGCCACCCACAGCATGCCCTTCCATGGCTGCAATAATCGGAAAAGGAGTGTTCACTATTCTTTCCGAGATCAGGAGATCTTTCACATGAATTTTGCCGTCGCATAAATCCATTAGGTTCTGCTTGTCAGCACCGCCTGAGAAAACATCCGGCAGCCCGGACAAAATACACACTTTAGGATTATGCTCGTTTTCCAATTTATCCAACCCGGCAATAACCGCGTCTACAAAATCATCGGAAAAGGTATTCTTGTGTTCCTCATCCTGCATCCGCAAATGCGCGATGCCATTGTTCAGAACCTCAATTTTTACAATGTCTTTCATATTTTCTCCCTCAAATTGTAGGGAACGGTCCCCCGACTGGAATGCATGTAGGGAACGGTCGCGACCGTTCCCTACAACACCACCGGTTTTTCCGGTTTAAATTTTCCAAACCAGGAAGGCACTTCTCCCTCGTTAAATGCGCGGATGGCCTTCATGACTTCCGGATTTTGAATCATGTTCAGTAATTTTTCTTTGGCCAACCGGCTGCCGGTCTCCATTTTTTCTCCGAACAGCACATTGGTAAAGCGCTTGGTTTCAGCCAAAGCCTGTGGCGAGGCCCGGAAAAATTTCTTAATCATTCCTTTAATCATCCTTTCCATGCTCTCGGCCGGAACCACTTCATCCACCAGGTTCAATTGTTTGGCTTCTTCAGCGTTCAACTGCTTGGCGGTGAGTACCAGGTATCTTAATTTTTGCGGAGGCAGACGCAGAGAATAAATAAACGGCATGACATTGGCGGGAATCAATCCCAAAATTACTTCAGTCATTTCAAAAGTCGATTGTTCTGTGGCCACGATCACATCACAAGCACCGGCCAAACCCACTCCACCGGCTTTGACCGCTCCCTGCACTACGGCAATGACCGGTTGCGGAGCAGTATAGATACTGGTTAACACCTCTACATACAGATCCACTGTTTTTTTCGCTGTTGACTCATCTTGCTCCAATGTTTGCAGAGCTTGCAAGTCCATACCCAGGCAGAATGGATTACCTTGCGAACGTAAGACAATGACACGTATCTGCTCATCACTAACAGCTGCTTGCAAGGCCTGCTGCAAAGCCGACAAACTTTCCATATTTAATACATTGCCGGATTGGATATGGGATAGTGTAATAACTGCAACTTGCGAGTCTGTGTAGTGTTCTACCAAAGCCATGGCTCAACTCCACTCGTAAGTACGGTAAAAATCCTTCACTTCTTTTAATACCAAATAGTGTTTGCCGGCATAGTGTTGAGCATACCAATTGCCCAGCAGAGAAAAATCAGGTGTGATGTCCGCTTGCTCAATACTCAGTTCACGGATATTCTCGATCTTTTCATACTCAGCAAAAGAGACCTCTTTTCTTTGATTCAAAGCCTCATCGATCTTTAAGTTTTCAATAATGGCCTTGGCTTCCGGACAAACCAGCGCACTGTAAAACTCACCTATAGCACCGGAGCCATAGGAGAAAAATCCAATCCGGTCTCCAGCCTGTAAATCTTTGGCACTTTTTAGCAAGCCGCATAATCCGACAAAATTACTGGCTCCATAGGTACTTCCCACCCGCGCGGCATAGCGGAGCGAGGGTAACACTTTTTGCTCAAAACTTTCCTTGATTTCCGTTTTTTTTCGGGACCGGGTAATATTACACAATAGCCGATGCGCCTGAAATGCCATACCCGGAAAAGGCATATGATAAATATTGTATTTAAAATAGTTATCAAAATCTACAGGTTGCTCCACAACTTCCTGATAATGATTGTACGCGCCTTCCAAAGCATCCATATAACTGTAAAGACTGACCTCATTGTTCCCGGATTCGTGCTTGGCTGTGGGCCGGAAGGTATCGTAAATACTGGTGGTCCAAAAGCCTTTTTTCTCCAATTCATACTCAACAATTTTAGGATTTTCACTCACCAAGATAGCTGCTGCCACCCCACCCAGTACAAATTCATGATCTTTATTAAAATGTTTGCGGGAAAAGTCCGTAGCAATAACCAGCGCTTTTTTGCCGCGGTTCAGATCGGAAGCCAGCCAGTTGACGGCCGTATCCAGACCGGCCACTCCGCTATAACAGGCATGCTTGGTCTCATAATTACGGACATTAGGCGGCAATCCCAGTGCTTTGTGAATATTGGTACTGATGGGTTTTCCGAAGTCAACCGATCCTTCGGTACCCACAATCAGCATACCAATGTCTTGCTTGTCTTCATCGGTAAGTATGGCCTGGGCCGCATTAGCTCCCATGGTGACATTATCCTCGTACGGAGGATTCAAAGAACGCGTATTGATCAGATAATCACACACCACCTGATCCGGATCTTTTCCGCGAGCTCGAGCCAGATCCGCCTGCTGCATGCACAACGAACAACCATAGATGTTTATTTTTTCAATACCGATTTTTTTCATGGTTATTTCCTTCATATCCATCGTAGGGGCGAGGTTACCTCGCCCGCACAATTATATTTTACGGTGCGTAGGTCAACCCGCCGCTCACCCGAATCACTTCGCCGTTAATAAAATTAGCTTCCTCGGAAATTAAAAAATTCGCCAAATTGGCAATATCTTCAGCTGAACCGACCTTTTTTATCGGACAATGCTGTAACCAAAATTTATGCAAACTGTCTACCAGATTGTCTTTAGTCATATCCGTAGGAACATATCCCACAGTCACCACATTGGCAGTTATCCCCTTGGCGCCGTACTCTTTGGCAAGGGTTTGTGTCATTCCAATCAGGCCTGCCTTACTGGCGGCATAATTCACTTGGCCGCTGCAGCCTGTCTGAGCCAAAGATGAGATGTTGATTATTTTTCCCTTGCGGTTGGAAATAAAATGCATAAGCAATGTTCGAATCACGTAAAATGGTCCGGTCAGATTGGTGGCAATCACCTCATCCCACTCTTCATTGCTCATTAAAACAGCCGCATTATTTTTCACCACAGCCGCATTGTTGACCACAGCTTGAATTTCTTCAAACTCATCAATTATGGTCCCAATCACAGACTCGACCTGTTCTGTTTTTTTAACATCCAGTAGATATGCTTTGACTGTGCGTTCCGGACATGCTGCCGCAACTTGCGCTATGGTCTCTTGCGCCGCTTGTTCATTGTTCGCGTAGGTAAAAGCAACATTGTGACCGCCAGCTGCCAAACGCTGCACCATGGCACGACCTATACCTCGTGAACCGCCTGTAATCAGTACATTCATGGCTTACTCCTCGTATTTTTTATACAATGCACAGCAATTCAGACCACCAAAACCAAAGGAATTTTTCAACATATATTTAACCACATGATCCCGCGCTTGATTGGCACACACGTCCAATGTTATCACAGGATCAATTTCAGCAATGTTTATGGTGGGATGTAATTTATTATTCTGCATTTGGATAATACCGCCAATGGTTTCTACAATCGGCGCTGACCAGCACACATGTCCCAGCATAGACTTGGGCGCGTTGATTTTCAAATGCTTAGGAGAGGCGCCAAACACTTCGATAATGGCCCGAATCTCTTCCAAATCACCCAGCTGTGTGCCGGTAGCGTGGCAGTTAATATAATCAATAGCCTCAGGTTGGAGCTGCGCTTCCTGGAGCAACGCCCGAATCAAATAAGCCTGACTTTCCGAGGATGGCGCAGGCAGATGGTTGGCATTGGCATTGGCTTTCACACCGACCAATTCAGCGTAAATTTTAGCGCCGCGTTTCTTGGCGGTTTCCAAATCTTCCAGGATCATAGTACCTGTGCCGTGCGCTGGAATAAAACCACAGCGTTTGGTATCAAAGGGCCGCGAGGCAGCTTCCGGATTGTCCTGGTACTCGGGTTTAACCACCACAGAATCCAAAAATGCCATGGCATGAATATCCGCCGCCGTCATATTAAAAATAGCTCCACAGATCACCGAACGATCACAATCCCCGGAAAGAATATCACGCCTGCCATCACGCAAGGCAATATTACCGCTCGCGCAGGCAGCGCCCAGAGTAAAGGTCGGACCGCGTAATCCTAATATTTCCGAAACTGTTGCCGCAATATTCGAATCCAGGGCTTCCACGCCAAACAGCGGTTCAATGTACAGCGGTTCTTCTTCAAATTGTTCTGTGTTTTTCGTGATGTATTGCGAATTAAAATTATGTCCGCCCACCAGAACACTGGTACGAAAAGGATCACCGGTTTTCCCAAACAGCTCCGCATCCGCATAGGCTTGCAGAGCGCACAAAAGATTCATCTTGTTGGAAAAGGTGGCATTTTTAAATATTTTTCTGGTTTTTTTAAATATTTCCGGAGGCAGCTTAGCGCTTAAGCGCTCCAAGGCCGCTTTACAATCATAATCCCCCAGATCACCGCCTATTTTACACTCTACTTGTGACATGTCCAGAGAGGTCCAGCGTTTGATCCCGGACTTGCCCTGGATCAAATTGGCATAGTATTCCTCCAAGGTGTCTCCCAGTGGATTAATGGTGGCCATACCTGTAATCACAACGCGTTTATTTGCTTTCTGATTCATAAGTTATATTCGTATCCTTAGTTTTTATACTTCGCAATTACCAGCGAGGCGTTCTGACCGCCAAAACCAAAACTATTGGATAAAAATGTGTTCACTTCAGCTTCCATAGCTTTATTTCCGACAACCTTGATCAAAATCTCCGGATCTTTCTCAAATTGATTAATGGTCGGATGCACCACACTCTTTTCCAGAGCCAAAATACCGGCAATAGCTTCAGTCCCGCCGCCGGCGCCCACCAAATGGCCGATCATGGATTTAGTGCTATGCACTAAGAGTTTATCCACCTGACCCGCAAACACTCTACATATTGCCCGGCTCTCGGATAAATCACCCAAAGTAGTTGAGGTTCCATGCGCGTTAATCAGATCGATCTCATCTTTGTTCACTCCCGCACTTTCTAAAGCCAGTTCCATGGCCGCGCAAGCGCCCCGGCCTTCCGGATGCGGCGCTACCATGTCATACGCGTCACACGAAAAACCCCAGCCTTTTAATTCCCCGTATATTTTCGCGCCACGCTGTTTGGCATGTTCCAGCGCTTCCAAACAGAGAATGCCGGCTCCTTCACCGAGCACAAATCCATCCCGATCTTTATCAAAAGGACGGCTGGCTGTTTCCGGCGAATCATTTCGTTCGGACAAAGCCTGGATATTCCCAAACCCCCCAAATCCCATTATATTCACTACAGCTTCCGCGCCACCGGCCAACATGGCATCAGCCATGCCCATTTTAATCATCATGGCAGCTACTCCAATGCTGTGATTACCGGTAGCACAGGCTGAGTTCAGGGAAAAATTAGGCCCTTGCAAATTTAACTCTATGGCTGTATAGGCAGACGCGGTACTGGGTATACAACCAATCACATAAAAAGGAGAGATGGTCTCCATGCCGCGTTCCACCGTATGTTTTATATTCCTAAATTGGGTCTCAATACCCGCGTCACCGGTTCCAATCAAGACGCCATATCGTCGAGGCGCTTTTTCAACTTCCAAACCCGAATTTTTAAAGGCCTGAACCGCGGCAATGTGCCCCAGAACCGTATACCGGTCCAGACGCTTTACCATCTTCTTTTTTGGAAAATACTCTGCTATGTCCGGCAAATCAACTTCTGCCCCGATTTTCACAGGATAGCCAGTTAAGTCCGTATGCTGCGCCAAGCGGACTCCGGATTTTCCTGCCCTAAGATTATCCCAAAATTCGTCCACCGTATTTCCGATGGGATTTATAGTTCCCATTCCGGTAATCACCACGCGCGTTTCCAAAGGATTGTGTTTGATATTCAAATTCAAGAGTTCCTTTTCGAGATTTTATTTTTAAAGGCGTTAATTATATATGAAAATTAGATATCTTCAAGTTAAAGTATAAATTATTTTCATTGTTTTTCATGATAATTATTATTATTGTCCAAATTAAAAATCAGCAACCACGGATGAACACTGATTAACACGGATTTTAAAAGCTGTTTCAGCATATTTACTGTTTTGCGTTTTTTAGACCTTATCAGTGTTTATCCGCCGGTCCTGGGATTCCTATTATTTAATATAGAGAGCAGGATGTTCATCTGTGGTTATTTAGGTTTTTAAAGGGTTTAATTGATTGATTTTTTATATTTTCTATTTATTTGGACAGCAATGGACAATTATGTATTTTTTAAGTAATTTTCTATTTTAACTGAGAAAATTTCCTAATTTAACTTATATCAATTTAGCAGTTCAGACACAATTTCAATAAAAATCACTTGCTAATTTTTTATATTAAACATTATTATATTTATAGACATGATAAAATATTCCAACTATGAGGTTTTACCAATGAACAAATTATCTTCACCCAGACTTATGCTCATCACCACTATGTTGGGATTCCTATTGGTCACTTTTTTTCTTTGGGCGGATGAACTTTTTGATCTTCCGGCCTTAGTCCTCGGCGCAAACAAAACACCCGTAAATATAGCCGAAAGCCTCTTCGAATCACTCATTGTTCTGATGATCGCTGCCTTGACCGGAATATTTATATTGTTTTTAGAGAAAAAAATCACCAAATTGAATGAAGAAAAAGCAAAAATCCTTTCCATTATTTCCCATGATTTAAATAATGCTTTTGTCGGTCTGCTGGGAAACACCAATTTGCTGCATGCCAAAGCGACTCAATTTGAACCCGATAAAATCGGCGAAATATCACTGGACATCAACCATTCCGCAAAACAGGTATCCGTCCTGCTGGCGAATTTACTCCAGTGGTCTAAACTGAACACAGGAATAATTCAGGCACATCCGGAAAACGCGGGATTACTGCCCCTGATTTCTCAAAACATCAAGTTACTGCATACCCCTGCCGCACTAAAAAAAATAACCATCACGCATCATATCGAAAACAGCATCTATGTTCGCGCAGATAAACCTATGCTCAATTCCATTATTCAAAACTTATTAAACAATGCGATCAAATTCACACCTTCACAGGGGCGTATTCAGATCGAAAGCGTAACCGACCAAAACACCATTCATTTATATATTTCCGATACCGGCATCGGCATGTCTGAAAATGAAATAAAAAACATCTTTAGTCTCAAGCTGGGAAATACCCGGCGTGGTACTGCCGGAGAAAAAGGAACCGGGCTGGGGCTTAGTATTTGCAAACAATTTATCGAGGCAAATCACGGCAGTCTGTCCATCCAGAGCCAACCCGGCCGGGGAACAAAAATCCGCATTGCCTTGCCCAGTGGTTCCGCGGTATAAGCAGGCGGCAGATATAAGCTGTCCCGGATTCAACGGACACTTTAATTAGGTTACAGTCAGCATTTTTTCCAGCTTTTCAGATATAAGCTAGTTTGATTTTGTCGATTATAAAAGCTCTCGACATATTCAAATATTTCTTTTCTTGCCACTTCTGATCAGCGTCGATTATATTTCACCATGCGGGGTAAACAGCAGCTAACATGGGTGTAAACAAAATTGTTGCAAGTTTTTTTAAAAAATTATAAGTTTATTTAAGATGCAAGCTGTAAATGTTCCTTTTTCGTTTAAATGAATGGCCTGACTTCGCGGCCCGCGGTTTAAAAAAACAGGAGGAAAAACCGATGCGGATATTACAGAAAATTTCATTACTTCTATTGGGGTGTTTAGCGATGACAGTTTTTACTGACAATGTGTTTGCTGAAGTTGGAGACGATTCTGACCTGAACACGGTTGTGGAGGGGAATTCCGCATTCGCGCTTGATCTTTATGCCAAATTGGGAAAGAAGCAAGGCAACCTTTTCTTCTCGCCCTACTCGATCTCAACGGCACTGGGCATGGTCTATGGGGGAGCCCGGGGAAATACCGAAAAACAAATGGCCGAGGTGCTCCATTTTACTTTAGCTCAAAAACAGTTTCATCCCGCATTTGCTCGGCTCGAAGCCCGATTAAATGCTGACCAAAAGAGTGAAGACATTGACTTAAATATTGCGAATGCGCTGTGGATTCAGAAAGACTATAGTATACTCAAAAACTTTCTCGATTTGCTTAAGACGAACTACCAAGCCGGACCAAGACCGGTAGACTTCATACGCGCTCCTGAAGACGCGCGCAAGAAGATTAATGCCTGGGTGGAGGAGGCAACCAAAGCCAAGATCAAGGACCTGATAAAAGCGGGGGTTCTTGGTCCCATGATTCGGCTGGTCTTGGTCAACGCGATTTATTTCAAAGGAAATTGGAGCAGTCGGTTTGAAAAGAGACTCACGCAAGCTGCTCCCTTTCGTATGGAAT
>JAGLMY010000042.1 GCA_023139775.1 bacterium | reverse complement strand
GGCCGATTTTCTTTTTGCTCCATTTTGCGCAAATGCTTTTTAGAGGCCGCGCGCCTCCGAAAGCCGTCTGGATACCGGCCGCTATTATTGCCGTTGTCAATTCAGCGTTGTTATTTACATCCTTACCTCTGCCCCTGATATTTGCCGCTTCACTCATTATTCATTGGTATGTGAACCAGGTTGTATCCCGTACTAAAATATCCTTCAAACAATACTTGCGCGGTGTATTTGCGCGTCCCTGGCAGGAGTTCAGCAGTGAAAACTTTTTTGCTCCAATCAAATGGCTGCGCGAACATGGTAATAGAAAATCTGATGGAACAAGAGATTACTTTAAACTGATTTCGCGCTTTATCGGCATTGTCAATATGTACACCAGCATATTTACTGTACCAATGCTGGCAGTCTATGCCATCCCAGGCCTGGGCGCGGCCCTGGGAGCTATGGGACCGGCTGCGGTTTTGGTACCAATAACTTCTACGGTGCTGAGCTTCCTGGGCATGCATGGTGTTTATAATATGCTTGTCCCCTGGGCGCAGTTGACAGAAAACATGGATGAGCAATGGATTTATCCGGAAGGCATTGAATTTCAGGCTTTAGGTGATATTTACCGCAAGCTGAACAAAATTTATTATCAAACCAGTACTCAGGATATTCACCAACATTTTGCGACCTCGGTTTCTCGAGATCCTTTGGTAGCGAAAATTGATGCCCAGGAGTTTTATCAGCGACTTAAAACCATGGATGGCAATACTGATCCGGCTAAACACACACCCTCAATAATTACTATTCATCATTGGGGTGCAGGGGACGGCAGATATGTGGCTGATTTTTTGGATACGTTTAAGAGACTGGACAATGAAAATATTTATTATTCACGTTTGCAATGCGTGATTAGTGATTATTCACAGGAAATGCTGGATTTGGTCCGGAATAATTCTTGCCTGTCCAGCCATCAACCCGTTCTTGCTTATACCCGCTTTGATGCCAATGAATCCTTGCCTTGGTCGGACCGGAGTGCCATGCTTATTCGCTTCAATGAACTCTATGATGATCTGGGCGGGGTAGAGCAGATACAAAAGCAAGGGAATGAATTTTATACTACTCAAGCCAGAATACGCTGGCCGCGAACAGCTCAATTTGAAAAACAAGATGGCAGCTTTATCAGCGCTGAGGAACTGGCTTTGGAGTATAAGTTGCGCGGTTCAGTTGTGCTACAAGAATTAAAACCCGGCTTTTTGAAGGAATTTAATATTGAAGAAAAACGCGCGGAAAAGCCGATTAATCTGGCAGAATATCCCTATGCTGATTTTTTAATGTTTTGGACCGAAGGCATTGAGCGATGTAAATTTCCATTGAATATTAATGCTGTCAAGAATTTAGAGCATGCTATTGAGATGCTGGATTTGGATAGAGGTGGTTATCTTCATATATCCGATTATGGCTTTGTTTCTGCGGACAGCCTTAAACCCGGGGCTGATGAAACAGCTGTTTTGATGAACATGCTGTTAACCGGCGATCTTTTTGCTGATTCGACAACATACGAATTAAACGGCCGGTTTATGGTCCGAACCAGAGGCGGCCAACCAACCAGTCAGGTCAATTTTGCTTTTTTACTGCATCAGCTAAGAAAAAACCAGAAAGTATTGGCGGCAATTATACAAGAAAATGAGTATGTTGCCGACCGGACCGGAGAACAGAAATTATCCAGCCTACACTTTTACAATTACATTAATTTTAAGAGTGAAGCGATATTGGCCAATCTCAAGATACCGGAAAGTTATGCTCAAAGGTTTGTGATTAAAGGAACCGAGAGTGAGACGAAAAAACGGAAAATTATTCAGCGTGTGTTTTGGCAAGCATTAGCTGATCTTTTAAATCAAAACGTACAAGCGCTGGAAGGTCGTCATTGGATTGATAAAGCGCAATTGAAAGAACAGATCCGCAATAATTCTAATAATTACTTTGTATTCGGTACATTGCATATTGCTGATCCTGAAACCTGGATTGATGTGATGGTGGATAACTTGTTTAACATTAAATTGACTGATGCTCCTGGGGAACACGTTATGTATCACATGCAGGTCAAAGCAAGCGATTCGACTGGATTGATACCGGCTGACAAAGCGCAATTGAATCTGAATGCAAACAAAGACGATGTTCTTTCAAAGAATAAAAAAAATGCAAAAGATACGCCTGCGCCGGTTGATGAATTACCGCCACATATTCCAACATTGGATTTTAAACGTATAATCCATTCATCCCTTGCTACAAAACAGGCTACGCTGCGTTGTGCCCGTCAAATACCTCGGAAATTGCCATTAAACGACAAAGTTAAAATCAAAGCGATCGTGGCAGATATTTATTCAACGTTTACTATGAATTCAACTAGCAAACCTGACGGTGTGAATTTGGCGCAAATCAAACAGGCTTTGCGAATGGGAATCCCGGTTTTGTTAATTAGCGGCAGTCCCGTGTTAAAAAAAGGCAAGATACTTCTATACCAATCTGAAGATCCTGATGATTTTGTGGTGCGTAAACGGGATTCTTCATTCGCTGCACTTGAAGACCATGTGGTTAAAGCCATCCGTGATGATTTCCGCCGGACAGGTGATGAATCGTATTTACAGAAATTGACGATTAAAGGCAGCCTAGGTGGTGAGCGATTGGTATTTGACAAAAAAGGCAATTATTTGGTTGAGGCTGACCAAGACCAAAGCAAGGCTTTGGATCCTGTAAGCCAAATAGAATTGTCCCGTGCCGCAGCAATGGGTTATTTGCAGGAATTAGCGGAGATCAAGCAATTGGATTTTTCAGAAGCGCTGGCAGCCATCAGTCGGACAAACAACACAGTTGAAATAATTGATATCTTTAATGCAACTGTAAAAGATCACACCCCCGCCGGTTTTTGGCGGATGAATGCAATTCTGGATTTGGTCGAACCCGGTGGTTTGGTTAATGGCAATAAGGCTCTCCAGCGGGCATTAAAAATTCTTGAAGCACGTAGATTTTCCTTAGCAGACCGGGGAATCCAGGCAACCTCCGGGGATGAATTCATGCTCTTTACTAAATTATGCAAAGCTCAAGAAGTGCAAGACTACCTCGCTGCTATTGAAACAGAGGGCGCGACGCTTGCGCTGGGTGATAGCTCTTTAGATAAATTTTTATATAAAGATGTTCAAACAGATCCTTATTTTCCGATCTCTTTGAGTACAGCCGGCACCATGGCCGGCCACGCTCAAGTGATTACGGCGCGCGATGAAAAGGGTAAAGACAATGTGGGATATCAAGGTTTTGGGCAGGCATTGGAACATTTCCTTGATGCGGTTGAGGCCGGGCAGACCTATATGGAATTAAAATTTTTGGATAACCAGTATTCCATCAAGGAAGCGGTGGCCACGGGAATACTTAATCAAACTCATTTAGATGAAACCAATGCACGGGATTCAGAACTCACAAGCAAAAATAATACTCATGCTTTTTTTGAGAGGAGTTACTCTAAAACCGGCAAGGTCAACTGGTATAGACCTCAGATAACCATGTTGAATGAAGTTGAAAAGATTATTGGCACCCGCGATCCCGGCACAATGACTATGTTGGATATGGGATGCGCAGACGGCTATGGCGGGTCATATGAATTGGCAACCAGGGGTTTCAAACAGTATGTGGGATTGGATTTTTCCGAAAATGCAGTTGCGGCCTTTCGAACCCGTATCAGCAGTTTGGGATTAGATAATGTGGAATTAAAAGACGGCCAAGCAGGGGAGTTTCTATCCTACCTTGAAAATACTCCTCATTCCTTTGACATTATCCATGCCCATCTGTCGCTGCAATATTTTTCTTGGGAAGAAATTCTGAGATTGTTCGAACTGTTTACAAAACGTTTAAACCCAGGCGGGCAATTAGTTTTTAAAGTTTTTTCCACCCATGAAACCAATGATATGTCACAGTGGATTAATCTCGAGGAAGACATTGGACGACATTTCTATGATCGGTCAGCTTTGAACAGGGAAAATATCCGGCTTTTTTCCAGAAAAGATATTGTTGACCTCCTCAACCATGTTGGGCTGGAATCTGAACAAGGACCAGTACAATTGGAGCTGAAAGACTATCACAATTGGCCGTTTGTTGTTCGGGCTGGTAAAGTCTCCGGTTATCAGTCCGGGCCGGTAGGCAAGGATGAAAAAATGGAAACTTTGGATAACAGAGAATCCGGTAGGTTAACACGAAGGATGAAGCACGCACCTAACGCCCACATTCTGCAACGGCATAATTGGCTCGACCGCTGGCCGTTGTTGCGCTACGGATGGCTGCTGATGCTGGGCGCTGCATCCTGGTCGCTGGGTATGGCTGTGGATCGAAGCAATGAGCACGTGGATCTAAGTACTGAAACCATAAACCGCCATCCTTTGATCAGGGCCCTCAAGTTGGCACATTTCCCGGAAACCGATGCGACGGTAATTCGTTTTGCGCCGGATCAGGTGGAGATCCGGGTGTTGAACAGGGGAGTGGGTACTTGGAATTATTTAAAAGGGCTGCTGTTTGGACATTATTATAAAGATGTGCAGGATGCAGCCGGAATAAGCAGGCCGGTTGTCTATGTGTCTCGATCCATCCTGACTATACTAGTGCAATTAACCGGTAAAAAACCACGAGCACAAGCTGATACAGCTTGGAAACGTGTGGTTGTGAGTTTGGCTACCGAGCGGTTAGGACAAATACTTGAACTTCAGAGTAATGTTCATTACCACCATATTCGTGCAGAGGTCCTGGTTGAGACAGCAATAAAACGCCTATTGGATGCCAATGAGACCTTGCCCAGAGGCATAAAAAACGTGCTATATAAGCTGTGTCAGAGTATAAATCCGGAAATGTATATCAAGGTTGTACTTGACGGCGTAATTGAACCACGTTTAAAAGCATTGCTCGAAAATATATCCAGGGGTAAGGACTATCTGAAATACGCGAAAGAGCCGGACAAAATGAATGAATTACTTATACGGAAGATGACAGCCAGGCTGAAAGCACAAAGCCGTGAGATAGAGAGGCTGAAAAAAACAGGGGACTTGGAAAAAGCGCGGGTATTACAGGTAGAACAAAATAAATTTGTGATAGCGTTCCTGGATATTTTAAGTAAAATAGCCGTGTTCGATGTAGCTAAAGTAGGAGAATTGAATGATAAAGATATATTTGCGCCTCTAAGTTTGCGAGAATTTCCCGGGGAATTGGGAGCGATTATTGATATTTTGTGGAAAATTCCAGGTATAAGATTTATTAAAAATAAAAAAGATTTATTTGACCGGCCTCGTCTGATAAATCGTATTCCAGAGCGAGCGGTGTAGATCGATCCTAGCACGATAATCTGGGAATGATATTCAGGCTACAATCAACCGTAACAGGTCAGTCATGCGTTTTTTTTGTTTGTCATCCCCGAA
>JAGLMY010000041.1 GCA_023139775.1 bacterium | reverse complement strand
CGTCCCTATATATCTTTACCGGTCGGGGCCGATTAAACCCTCGGGAATGACAACCTTTGTTTAACCGCAGTTCACTGACCTGTTACAATCTGCCCCTGTTACAATCAACCGGTAAATACATTTGACCCTTTCTTTTTGCCTGTGCTATAATCCACCCAATTTATATGGAAAAATGCAGATATTGCATAATGGACATAATACCTGTAGGGGATGGTCGCGACCATTCCCTACAGGTTGAAATCATGCAGGAATATATGCTGTTTTTGGAGGCAATTAGTGGAAGAACAACAATATCCCTTTCAATCCATTGAGGAAAAATGGCATGCCATTTGGCAGCAGAAAAAGCCGGCTCGTGTGACAGAGGATTCCGACAAACCTAAATATTATTGCCTGGTCATGTTTCCGTACCCATCCGGATCGAATCTGCACATGGGACATGTGCGGAACTATACTATTGGTGATGTAATCGTACGCTACAAAAAGATGCAGGGATTCAATGTGTTAAGTCCCATGGGCTGGGATGCCTTTGGCTTGCCGGCGGAAAACGCGGCGATTAAAAACAACATTCATCCTAATGAATATACCCGTACTAACATAGGTGTGATGACCAAACAACTCCTGGCTTTGGATATTCTTTATGATTGGAATCGTGAACTGGCTACCTGTGATGAGGAATATTATCGCTGGACTCAGTGGATTTTTCTGAAATTTTACGAACGCGGTCTGGCGTATAAAAAAAAGCATCCGGTGAATTGGTGCGAAACCTGTCATACTGTGCTGGCCAATGAACAGGTAATTGAGGGTGCTTGCTGGCGCTGCAAAGAATTGGTAGTTAAAAAAGAATTGGACCAATGGTATTTAAAAATCACGGATTATGCGGAACGTTTGTTGCAGGATTTGGACAAACTCAAACAATGGCCCGAACGCGTGAAAACTATGCAAGCAAATTGGATCGGACGCTCGGAAGGTATTGAGTTTAAACTGAAAATTGACAACACAGACCAAGAACTTTCAGTCTTTACCACGCGTATTGATACGGTTTTCGGTATTACATATATGTCCATTGCGCCTGAGCACCCTTTGCTTAAGGAATTGTTGGCCGGTAAACCGGAAGCAGCTAAAGTGAAAGCTTTTGCTGAAAAAGTGAAAATGTTGTCCGAGATTGAGCGCGCTTCCACGGAAAAACCTAAAGAGGGTATTGATACCGGACTGCGTCTGGTTAATCCGGTCAATGGTGAAAAGGTGCCGTTGTATGCGGCGGATTATGTTCTGATGGAATACGGGACCGGAGCTATCATGGCTGTGCCGGCGCATGACCAGCGGGATTTTGAATTTGCCAAGAATCACAATTTGCCCATCAAAGTGGTTATTCAACCCGAAGGACAAATCCTGGCTGCCAACCGGATGACTGAAGCCTATGTGGAAGATGGGGTGCAGGTGAACAGCGGTCAGTTTGATGGTATGAAAAACCGCGAGGCCATGCAAAAAATTGCCGCCTGGATGGAACAAGAGGGGATTGGTAAAAAGGTGATCAATTATCGCTTGCGGGATTGGTTGATTTCCCGGCAACGGTATTGGGGCTGCCCGATTCCAATGATATATTGTGATGACTGTGGTATTCTCCCGGTTCCGGAAAAGGAGCTGCCGGTTACCTTGCCTTTGGATATACCGTATCAGCCTTCCGGTATGCTGGAATCAGCCCGGGATTTTGCGGAAACCACCTGCCCCAAGTGCGGGAAAAAGGCTCGCCGCGAGACGGATACCATGGATACCTTTATTGATTCTTCCTGGTATTATCTCCGCTATGCTTCGCCTCGCGATCAAGAGCATGCCTTTAATCCGGAAGCCGTTAAATACTGGATGCCTGTGGATCAGTACATTGGCGGTATTGAACACGCTATTTTGCATCTGTTGTATTCGCGTTTTTTCACCAAAGTATTGCATGATCAAGGTTTGCTTGAGTTTGATGAACCGTTTAAAGCGCTCTTTACCCAAGGCATGGTCTTAAAAGACGGTCAGGTCATGTCCAAATCCAAGGGCAATACAGTATCTGCTGATTATATGGTAGAAAATTATGGCATTGATACTACCCGGGGTTTTATTTTATTTGCCGCGCCGCCGGAACGCGAACTTGAGTGGAGCGATCAGGGGGTGGAAGGAATCTTCCGTTTCTTGCGCCGGGTTTGGCTCCTCTACGAACGCTGGATTCCACTCTTGACAAATACTCCAAATAAGATACCGGACGGCTTGCCTGAAAAAGACCGTGAGATTCGGCGCAAACTGCATCAGACCATCCAACGGATTACTGTTGATCTGGAAAATGATTTTAAATTCAATACTGCCATTGCCGCGATGATGGAATTGATGAATGACCTCAACACCGTGAAAGAACCCTCGCCCGAGGAGGCTGCCGGACGAATGTCTGTGATGAAAGAAGTCTGTCTGAACTTTGCCAAATTGTGTGCTCCGTTTTTTCCGCATTTGGCTGAAGAATTGTGGCAACAAATGGGTCATACTGGAACCATCTTTGCAGCCGGATGGCCGAAATGTGATGCTGCCGGCGCAGCAGAAGAAAAAGTAACCATTGTGATTCAAGTGAATGGGAAAGTACGGAGCCGGTTGGAGACCACTCCGGATATGGATAAACAAAAAGTTGAGGCGAAAGCCTTGGCCGATGACAGGGTGCGGAATTTGGCAGAAGGTCGAAAACCAAAAAAAGTAATTGTGATACCGAATAAATTAGTGAATATTGTGTTTTAATGCAGGCTGTAGAGACGCGCAATTGTAGAGACGCGATTAATCGCGTCTCTACGTGACATGAATAAAAAAACGGGGGTGTTGATTATGGCGGTAAAGAAAAGAATAGGAATAGTAATGCTGGCAAGCATGATGGCAGTCGGTTATTTTTTAACAGGATGCTCGGATGTGGCTGTGCGGCCGGGATTACCGGATTATATGAGTAAGTTATCCGTACCTGTCTTTCAAAATCGCACGGCCCAACCTGAGATCGAGAACGAATTGACCCAACAAGTCAATCAGGATTTTCTGGTGGATGGCCGTATGGAACTGACGGATACTGATAAAGCCAATGCCATTCTGGAAGGAATCATAGTCCAATATTTGCTCGAGCCACTCTTGTTGGATGTGCACAATACACCCCAACAGTATAAAATGCGGCTGATTTTGCGGCTCTCATTAAAGGACACCAAAGCCGGCCGGAGTCTCTGGACAGAGGATGCCTTTGAAGAGAGTACTACTTACTATGTGGCCAACAATCTGGGGATTACTCCGGAAGATGAACCGACTGCCAGGAGACGCCTGGTCAAACAACTTTCACAACGTATTATTTCCAAAGTCATAGAGGGGTTCTAGGTGCCGAAAAAAAGAATATATTATACAGAGTTCAGACGGAGCCTGGATTCCGGGAGTGTAAAACCGGTCTACTTTTTTACTGGAGCGGAAACGTTTCTTAAAGAAGAGGGAATACAAACCATTATTGATAAAGTACTTCCCCCGGCTGAACGAAGTATGAATTTTGAAAGTTTGTATGCAGGAACGGATGTCTCCGGGCAAGAGGTAAAAGAACGAGCCATGACCCTGCCGTTTATAGCAAAACGCCGCGTGATACTGGTTCGACAAGCGGAGAAGTGGCGTGCCGGAGATTTGAATGTCTTGGATACTTATCTTAAAGATCCTGCGCCCACTACTGTATTGATTATATCTTCTCAGGAAGAACGTCTAAAACAGACCAATTGGAAAAATTTTGCCAATCTCACGTATCATGTGGAATGCTATCCTTTGTTTGATAATCAAGTGCCGGCTTGGGTGGAACGCCGGGTGGGTGAACATGGCAAGCGTATTGCCCGCGAGGCAGTGCAATTGCTAATTGAACGCGTTGGTCAGACTCTGGCGGATATTGATAATGAGATCAATAAACTTGTAAATTATATCGGTCAAAAGCCCATGATAGAGGCAGCGGATATCAGGGCTGCGGCCGGACACATCCGGCAAAATACTATGCATGAATTGAATCTGGCCTTGGGCCGGGCAGATGGCAGCGCGGCCGTACGTTTGGTGAAACATGTTTTAGATGAAGGAATTCGTCCGATTCAGATGCTGGGGGCGATAGCCTGGCACTTTCGGAATCTACATAGTATTCGGAAACGCTTGGATGGTGGCGAGGACCTGGATAAGATCGTTGGTAACATTCGGAATCCCCAGGCACGCCGTGAAATGCAATTACAGGCTACTACCTATTCAAAACAGGCTTTTGCAAAGATATTTCAGGAATTACTCAAATTGGATGTACATTTGAAGACTGGAAAAACGCATTGGGAAATGTTTTTAGAAATGACTATTTTGAAAATATGCCGCCAATACACCTATAAATAAACGTAGGGGTTCAAAATTTCGAACCCCTACATACGATTGTTACCAAATTTAAAATACGAATTAATAATTAGGCCGTTTTTTTAATTCTAGTCAGACGGGATTTGTATCGTGCTCCCGTATTTTTAGGAATTAATTTGTTTTGTACTGCTTTATCAATAGTTTTAATAGCTGTTTTTGTGGTTGTGGGTTTGTCTTCGCTTGAACTATTCCGTGCTTTACGCAACGCGGTCTTTAAAGTAGACATATTAGCACGATTGATCGCGCGCTGTTTTTGATTTTTACGTACGTCTTTTACAGATGATTTAATCCTCGGCATAGAAAGCTGCCCCTCCTCGTAGATACAATCCGGAAAACTCCGGGAAATTGCGGTTTTAAAACCGGGCTAATTTATCATTTTAGGCAAATAATGTCAACAAAAAGATAGTGTATTGTAGGGGCGTATTGCAATACGCCCCTACATATATATTTTCTTTGCGCATTGGAGAACTTTGCGGTATATTTCTGGGATATTATTTTAATAATTAATGTAGGGGCACGATGCTTGTCCGACATCACTTTAGCGACGTCGGATGCCGTGCCCCTACCGGAAAGAGTATTGAAAAAGAAGGGACGCCTATTGGCAGCCCCTACGGGAAAGATGTTCTATGGCGCGTAATAAACAGGTAGCAAAAACAGTTGGCGTGATTTCAGGATTTACCATGATTTCCCGAATTTTCGGATATATCCGGGATGGTTTGGGCGGTGCCATTTTAGGTGCTGGTTTGGCCAATGATGCCTATTTGGCTGCTTTTCGTATCCCTAATCTCTTACGCGATCTCTTTGCCGAAGGCGCACTCTCATCTGCCTTTATACCGACCTTTACCAAGACTGCGGTTCAGGAAGGCAATGCCCGGGCTTGGCAATTGGCCTCAGTGGTAATCAATGCGGTTGTTTTAATTATGCTGGCTGTTGTTCTCTTGGGAGAACTGGGTGCCCCTTATATTGTCCGCGTCATTGTCCCTGGTTTTGCCGCCATTCCGGAAAAGTTGGCATTAACCACGCATTTGACCCGTATCTTATTGCCGTTTATATCCTTTATTTCCCTGGCTGCAGTATTGATGGGTATTCTGAATTCACGTGAGCGATTCGGGTTTCCGGCGTTCGCGCCGGTCATGCTGAATCTGACTATGATTGCTGTTGGTCTCTTTCTTTGCCCATTGTTTGGTGAAGAACCGGAAAAACAGGTCGTTGGTTGGGCGTGGGGTGCTTTGGCCGGTGGTTTCATGCAAATGGCAATTCAAATTCCTGCAGTTATGAGACAGGGATTTCGTTGGAAACCGATTATCAATTGGAAAGATCCCGGTTTGCGCCGGATTGTTACCTTGATGTTACCGGCCATTGTTGGATTGTCAGTAACCCAGATTAACCTTTTTATTAATACCTTGATTGCCTCGTTTTTGCCGGAAGGATCAGTGACCTATTTATATTATGGCAATCGTATTATGCAATTACCCTTGGGCGTTTTTGGAGTAGCCATTGCCACCGCACTCTTGCCGGTCACATCCAAACATCTGGCTGTGGGTGAGCACGATAAATTTATCGAGACACTCTCCTTTGGTCTGCGTTTGTTGTTGCTGATCATCGTTCCGGCAGCTGTAGGAATTATTGTGTTGGCAGAACCGATCAATCGCTTGTTGTTTGAATACGGTCGTTTTGATCCGGCAGCTATAAGCGCGGTCGCGCAAGCCTCGATATTTTATACTCTTGGATTGGTGGCATTTGCCGGTGTGAAAGTGGTGGCGCCCACATTCTACGCTCTCAATGATGCCAAGACACCCGTAATGGCCGCTGTGGCGGCAGTGCTGGTAAATATTTCCTTGAATCTGTTGCTGATGAACCCCATGGGCTATCGTGGCTTGGCACTGGCTACCTCGTTGGCAGCAGTGGTGAATCTCAGTTTCCTGATTGTTCGCTTACGCAAGCGGGTCGGGCGCTTGGACGGCAAACGGATTTTGAATTCTTTTTGGCGGGTGTGTTTAGCTGGATTGGGTATGGGATTTCTTATCTGGCAAGGAAGCCGGGGTTGGATGCCGGCCGGCGGGGCAGGCATGGTGCGCTGGGAATTGGCGTTGAAAGTATTTGGCTTGATTATTTTCGGAATTTTTGCCTATGTGGCTTTTGCCTGGTTCTTTAAAGTGCCGGAACAAAAACGGGTCTGGAAATTGGTAAAAACCAAAGTAGGTCTGGCAGGTTCCACAGAACCATGGATTGAATAGTATGTAGGGAACGGTCGCGACCGTTCCCTACCAGTAAGGTGTATTTATGGAAAAATTACGATTCAATATTATGCCCACCGCGTGGGGACATGTGGCTGCGGCGATCAGCAAGCAGGGAATACGTCATCTGATTTTGCCGCAGCCGAGTAAAGAAGAGGCGTTTAATGTGCTTTGCAATAAAGTGCGGGATGAGAAACTCGTGCCGGACAACAAGGACTTAATTCTCAAGAAATTAGCCGGGCAGCTTAAAAATTATTTCAACGGTCAGTTGGTGGAGTTTAGTTATAAACTGGATTATAACATTGCCACTGTATTCCAACGCCAGGTTTGGTGTGTAGCACGGACCATTTCGTTTGGCAGCAAACAGACCTATGGCTGGATAGCGGAAAAAATCGGTGATCCGGATTCGCGCCGGGCTGTGGGTCAGGCCTTGAATGCCAATCCCATCCCATTGCTCGTGCCCTGCCATCGGATTATTGCCGTGCGGGGAAAATTGGGCGGCTTCGGCGGCGGAACGGAAATGAAGAGTAAGTTGCTGAGGTTGGAAGGCACGATCTTGGCGTAATATTCACCGCTGAGTCGCAGAGGACGCAGAGAAGAAAATGGTTATAAATGTAGGGGCGGACCCCTGTGTCCGCCTGGTAAGATAAAAATGAATCTGTAGGGGCGAACCTTGTGTTCGCCCGTAAGATAAAAATGAATCCGTAGGGGCGGACCCCTGTGTCCGCCTGGTAAGATAAAAATGAATCT
>JAGLMY010000040.1 GCA_023139775.1 bacterium | reverse complement strand
GTCCAGCTACAGGGGTGCACTCCAGCTCATCACTACCCGCCTCAATCTCATCTCCGACCCTTTCAATACTAAAAACACGCTTTGAGGCATTATTCCTGATAAGCCAATCCCAGAATGCCGGACAGAAATCGAGGCCGTAATAGAGATTCTTCGCTTGTATAAAAATATTAGCATCGAGAAGGTACGCCATTAGATACCCACTCCCAGACTACGCCCGAGATCGTGAAAGGTATTTAGTTTCGAAAAACCCAGCATACGAAAAGCATCGCGATGCAATGTCTGACCTTCAAGCGTGCTTGCAACGAGCGCCCGGGCAAAACGCTTGCTGACTCGCGCCGCCTGTGTCAGGTAGAAATTACCGCCACTTCCTTTGGGAATAGCCAACAGCCGCTTCAATTCCTCTCGATATTCCTGCTGGAACTGCTGCAATGTGATTCCGCCAACATCATGAATCCGGCGCAAAATAACTAATGTGCTGACTTTAAATCGCCGCGCCAAACGGTTAATCTCATCGTGTAACTCATTGCTCTTTCGGTACTCTTCCCGCAGGACTTCGAGCGGCACCAGTAATTCCGCGGCAACCTTATTACACCATTGTTCGGTTTGATGCTCTGAAATCCACAATGCCTGGACGTCGGAAACAGCCGATTGCCCAAGCCAGATATGAGCCAGTTCATGCGCCAATGTAAACATCTGAGCCGCTTTGGTGTCTCCGCCGTTGATAAAAACCAACGGGGCTAGGGTATCTGCCATTGCGAAACCGCGAAACTCACCAGGATCCAAACGCCTATGGGTGTTATTTTGCACTACACCGCTACACATGACAAGCACCCCCAACGTATCAGCTTGCTCGATAAAGCGTCGCAGGGCGTCAGTCCAGGTTGGTATGCGGCGGCGCTCCTCGATATCAAATCCAAGCATTTGCCGAATGCTCGCAGCGGTTGCCACAATATCGCTCTTTAAATTCGCAGAACCCACGAACGCAAGTTGTTCTTCTCCAGTAGAATGCGCAAAATCACGGTACCACTCCTGGCGTTGTTGGCAAATGTAAATAGTATCGAGCATATCCGGGCTCGGATGATCAGCGTGCTCTTTTTTCGATGTTCGAAAATCCGGAATTGGAAGGCGCTCAACGGGAGGTTCCTGGAGAAAGAGGTATCCGACAGGTGCATGCGTAGCTTTGGCAAAGCGCTCCAACTGTTTAAGCGTTGGTCGTGCCTCCCCCCGCTCCCAAGTATCAAGCTTTGGAAAGGCTTTAGTCAACTTACCAAGACCTAACCGGGCACGCTCACGCGCCCAACGTAACATCTCTGGTTTGATCTCAACTTGTATCATCGTATATGCCCTGCCCCATATATTTGTCCGTTATTAGGTTTATCTATCTCCAAATTCCCGAATAATTTTTCCCCGGGAAATCCTGGGGACATTTTACCGAATTCCAGCAATTTTGTATAGTATCCCTGAACTTGACAGCAACTTTTAAATCCACCTTATGGGGTGGATTTAAAAAGATACAACAGCAATTTCTGGTTCCTTTCCATTTTTATTCACACAAGCATACACAAGTTCTCCGGCTATAATCTTGCGCCACTCCTGAATACGACGCTGGAGTTTCCTGAGCTGACCGTCAGAAAAACACCCGTGGTGTTCTAGCTGGAGGCGATCAAATTTGTCTGTGTACTTACTTTTCCATCCATCGTTTGCCTCCGATTTTTGGTAACAATATAATGAAGCAACGAACGGATTTCAGCAACAAATATTGTGAGTCAATGCGGAGGAAAATTATAATTGACGCTGATCACAAGCTCATCCGAAGTTGTTCTTGATTAGAGCCTTATTTCTTTTTTAGGTGATCATCGATGATTTTGGCAATCAGCCAGGAAAGAGTGCGATCTTCCTTATCGGCCATCTTTTGCAGGGTCTGTTTGGCCTCTTTGGAGAGTCGGACGCTAATAAACTCACTTTTTTTGGTGGATTGCGTTTTCTTCATAGGTATATCTTGTAACACATATTATACTTGACGCTATGATATATCTGGTATATCTTTTAGACGATCAAGAATTCTATTGAGGTGATTTATGCAGCTACTCCGTTCATCCATCCCCATGGTCCTGGAGATTGATTTGCTTGATACCAATGTCCTGCATTTGGCATTGCATGAGTACAAGGATCAATTGAAACGAAATCGAACAACAAGGCGCAAGAAGGAGCTCTACGAGCGGTTAAATCGGATGATTGCGTTGGTGGATTTGATGATGTAAGGACGGATGGCGCCAGATACGCCCCTGCAATATATAATCATAATCAAAATATTGCCGCTAAAACCAAAATCCACACTTTAGGATATATCTCCCGTAGGATACTCTAAAAAAGCGCTAGGTTTTAGGACGATTTTTTATTTTAGATTTCCTCTTTCTATTCAAAACTATTCCGACATCAGTCGCAGTATCTGGTATTTCTGTCCTGATCCTCTTCCCTAAAACCGGCGGCAGGAAGTTGTCTTTGGTCACGACTTTCTTTCCGGTTTTCTTTTCCAATTCCAAACGGGCTCTCCCGGCAATTTTCCCGCCTTTTTTACCCGCGGCTTCATTTTCTTCCATACCCGTGGCATTGACACTTTTAGCGATTTGGCGGGTGGAGAGTTCGGCCAAAGCCGTAAATATTAGCTCCGCCTCGCTCATATGATCACGTAAATTTTGAGTTTTCAATCCTTTTATTTTTTTGTGTTTTTTGACCGTTACACCGGTCCACTCCCGGTGAATCAGATCAGTCAGAATGGCGTATTCTTCTTCTCTGGTTATTTCGTGATTTTTCCAATAATCAGTCAGCTTGTTGCGTGTTTCCTGGCCCATCATCCGTTGTTGAATCCATTTTTCGCTCCGGCCATGCTGTTGCCAGTACTCTCTAGCCCGGTCCAGTGAACGGGCCGGATCGGTCATGTCCTGAAAGCGTTCGTACCCGACTTTGGCCAGCCACAGTTTTATGGGCTCGGCTTTAGGACTGGGGACTGATTGTATAAGGCGTAAAAGCGTTTCCGGATTGGCGACATCCGTTAGATATTTTTTTCCGTCTGCCGACTCAAGTTTCAGTTGGTGACAATTTGTCACCGACTGACTGCCTTCCTTTTTCAGTCTTTCTTTGAGTTTATTCCAGTATTTTCTGGCTGTTTGATAATCCGGCTGCTGTATTAAAACCTTAATAATATCCACCACGGAAAAATACCAAATCTCGCTCTTTTCATCATAATGCCGCCGGATTTTATAATTTTCAAATATTGCCAACGATTTTTCGGACATGATTCCCCCTACCCCGGTATTCATACGTTCTGGTTGAGATGCTCCATTACTCTCCCATAATTCCTCATGGAATTAATCCTGATAACAGTTCAAATGATTAGACTGTATTTTACTGAATTTCTTTCTTTTATGGCAGGTTTTTTCGGTTTCTTTTTGGATGAGGTCCAGGATTCCTATAATTTCAGAGATCGATTTGCTTGATACCAATGTCCTGAATTTGGCATTGCATGAGTACAAAAATCAATTAAAACAAAGACGCGCGACACGGCGCAAGAAGGAGCTCTATGAACGGCTGAATCGAATGATTGCGCTGGTGAATTTGATGATGTAAGGGGGTGGGCGCGGGGACCGCGCCTCTACGGATTTTAATATATTCACGCCTTTTGGGCGTGATGAATCACGCTCCTACATTTTTCCCCATAAATATGTTAAAATCCGAACCGAGTCTACTGGCGGGCGCGGGGACCGAAGGGAATCCCATACGATCCCCCATCCGGTCGGGGAACCGCGCCCCTACGATCGGGCGTGATGAATCACGCCCCTACAAAAATCAAAGGAACCTTTCATGAAAAACATTAATTTATCTTTAGTCAAGACGCCCAAATTGGTCGTCTCTACTGCCATTGCTCTTCTCCTCTTGGGTTTGACCATCCCGACACAGGCAACCACCAAAGACTGGTCGCAAGGTGTCCTTGACCAAAGCCAAGTGATTGCCACCGCAAAAACCATTACCTCACAAGTGTATCCTAATGCGGATGAGGTGGTGGTGGATGAATTTATACACGAGGAATATCAGGCAGACGGAACCTATGTGCTCTGGGATGATGAGTACCTAAAGGTCTTAACCGAAAAAGGCCGCCGTAGCATGCAGACACGCTCGCTGCATTACATGCTGCCCTACGGCACTGCCGAGTACACTAAAATCGAGATTATCAAGCCCAATGGGACTGTGCTGCCTGTTGATATTGCCAAGCAGAGCCGGGTGATGACAGACACCTCACAGATGGGCAGCAACATCTATAATCCCAAGAACAAGATTTTTCAGGTGACGCTTCCTGGTTTGGAAATCAACGATCTAATCCATCTGCTCTCTACCCGGAATATTGTAAAAGCACGGGCCAAAGACATGTGGAGCAGTTACGAAATTTTTGAATACACTGCTCCCATCAAACGCTTGACCTATGTTGTAATCGGTCCGAAATCACGTCCTCTGAAAAATATTCGCTTAAAAGATCCGGTGGCCAAAACAGTTGAGTATGAAAAAAAAGAACAACAGGATTCCGTCCGCCATCAATGGCAGATCAAGGACGTTCCGCGTATGTTTGCAGAGCCGCAAATGCCGGAATTGCACACCGTGGTGCAACGCTTGTTAATCAGTACGATCGCGGATTGGAAAGAGGTTTCCACCTGGTACTGGAAACTATGTGAGCCTCATCTCAAAGCAACCACACCGGCCCTGCACAAAAAAACTCAAGCACTGACGCAACCTGCGAAAACCCGCGAGGATAAAATCCGTAACATCTTCCGGTTTGTCTCCCAGGAAATTCGCTATATGGGTATTACCACGGAGAAAGAAGCCCCGGGATATGAGCCGCATGATGTAAAACTTACCTTTGAGAACCGCTATGGCGTTTGCCGGGACAAAGCTGCCTTGTTGGTTGCCATGCTGCGGTTGGCCAAGATTGAAGCTTTTCCGGTCTTAATTATGGTAGGTCCTAAAAAGGACGAAGAGGTTCCACAACCCTATTTCAATCATGCGATTGTGGCCGTACTTAACCCGGACCAGACCTACACCTTGATGGATCCTACGGATGAAAATACCAAGGAATTGCTTCCCGCGTACTTGTGCAACCGCAGTTATTTGGTAGCCCGTCCCCAAGGAGAAACCTTGCTGGTTTCTCCTATTGTGCCGGCTGATAAAAATCTGGTAAAAATCAAAAGCAGCGGAGAAATAACCGACTTTGGCACGTTACGCATGGAAAGCACGCTTTTTTTTGAGGGCATCAACGATAGCGCGTACCGGGGATATTTTTCCCGCCTCAAACCCCTGGAACGCAAAATGTATTTTGAAGGCGTGATCAAGAAAGTGATTGCCGGATCCAAAGTAACCCAGTGTGATATACAACCCGCGGATTTGCAGAACACCTCACAGCCCTTAACAGTCCGGTTGCGCTACGAAGCCGACGATTTTCTCATTACCGGCCAGGAGGTCATTACGCTCAAGCCTCCTATCCTGGGCTCCCGTGTGGGATTTGCCAGTTTTATACTCGGTGCCACCGGCCTGAAAAAACGAAAATATCCTCTGCACACGGAAATTGCGTGCGGCGTGGAAGAAACCTTTGACATCGCGCTCCCCGCCAATATGGGCGCGTTGATTTCACTGCCAACGTATACCCCTATTGAACAGAAAAAAAACAGCTTTCACATGTACTTGAGCGTACAGGATCATCATTTGCAAGGCCGCAGTTCCTTCAAACTTAGTGGCGTTGAATTCTCACCGCAGGAATATCAGGATCTCAAACAGACACTAAAGGACATAGAGTACAGTTTTAGGAAAAAACCGATCTTCCTGGCCACGACAAAACCAAAATCCGCACCGGACATTCGTATACTGGACCAAGCCAATTTCATCGAACTGCATGATGAGCAGTCCTGGACAGTACGCTATAAAGCAAAAAAGAAAATCCTCACCTATGCGGGCAAAAAAGCCAATTCCGAATTAAAATTCAGTTACAATCCCATATGGTCCAAAGTAACCTTGAAAAAAGCCAGGGTAATCAGTGCGCAGGGAAAAATCAACCATGTGGTGGAAGCTGAAATCAATATAATGGATGCTGCCTGGGCCGGCTCAGCGCCCCGCTATCCAGCTGCTAAAACTATGGTAGTCAGTCTGCCGGCCGTGGAAATCGGTTCCATCATCGAATATGAGACCCTCACTGAGCATACCCGGCATCCCTTTTTCTCTTGGCACAAAGCGTTCGGCAGTTATGATCCCATTGACCAGGAGCGCCTTGAACTTCGGTATCCCAAAACTCTCAAGGTACAAATTCAGAACCACACACAGGATAAAATCAAATACCGCCGCGCTGAAAACAGCCGGCATATAACGCATACCTGGAAAGCCGCTGATCTGGCCCCTATCAAACCGGAAGATTATCTGCCGCCGTTATGGAGTTTCCAGCCTAATGTATTTATCTCCACTGGGGATTGGCCGGCCTATACCAAAAAATTAGCCCCGTATTTGGAGAAAGCGGTTCGACAGCAGAGTGCCACTCGACAAAAAGCCCGTGAAATCACGGCCAACAAAAAATCACAAGCAGCTAAAGTCATTGCCATCCGTGATTTTGTTGCCAAACAATTACGTCCTACCAGTCCTGCGCTGACTGAGCTCCCCTTCAGCTTTGTAACACCGGCAGATCAAACGCTTAACGAAGGGTATGGAAATAATGTAGATCAAGCGGTTGTGCTCCACACCATGCTTACGCAGGCTGGTTTTCAACCGGAGTTTATCCTGGTTTCCTGGAGTTCGCAGGTTCAAGCCCTGCGCGATCCTTTGCTTAATATTCCCGGGTATGGCTTTTTCTATCTTGTGTTGGTGCGCGTCCAATTGGACCAACAGTGGGTCTACCTCAATGATACCGATCAATATGCGCACTTGGGGAGCACACAATTTCACCAGCGCTTGGGCTTGCCTTTGTCAGGCGAACCATTTATGTTATCTATTCAACGTCCCTGGCAAAGCCGGACCGAGAAATCATACCATATTGTTTTGGCTGCTGATGGCAGTGCTGAAATTACACGGAGTGATAAACTGTATGGGATGGATCATGCGGATTTTTGTAACTACTATGCAGAACTTCCACCTGAGGAGCGGAATCGTCATTATCAGGAATTAGCGGCCACACTCTCACACAGTGCTGTGGCTAAAGGAAAACTAATAACCGACTATACCCACTATCCCGGTCAGCGAAAATTTACTGTTCGGATCAAAAATTTCGCCGTCCGCTCAGGAAAACATCTTTATTTTAATCTGCCCCAAAGCCTGAAAAGCATCTTGTCGTTGCGCTCTGACGAAAGGAAAAATCCCCTCTACAGCAGCGACCAACACGAGTTGGTAAATCATTACACTATACAACTGCCGAGCGGTTACCGGCAAGTACTGCTTATGCCCCAAGATCTGACCGCCCAAGCGCCGGCTCACTTGGGAAAAGTGGAATATACCGCGGCCTGGGGAAAAACCAAACAGTTTCTAAATATTACACAGCGAATTCTTTTTGCGGAAGCTGTTATTTCTCCTGAACATTATCCTCAGCTTATAAAGCTGAAGCGTCACTTGGATCATCCGAAACGCAACACCATTATGTTGGAAATGAAATAGCCGACTTTAGGCGCGATTAATCGCGCCCCTACCTTAGCCGCTGGATTCCTGCCGAAGGCGTCCCTATATCTTTTCCGGTCGGGGGGCCGCTTAAAGCCTGCGGGAATGATATGCAAACGGGCACCCGCAAGGGGTGCCCCTACAAACATTTTGTGTATACGTTGGCGTAGGGGCGACCCTTGCGGTCGCCCTGACCGGCCAGTTACAGGTAACATATCAGTAAAGTGCTGTGTTTTGTCAAATAACCCGGAAACATATGGTCTGCTGATTTACTGATATGTTACTTAGGCGAACAGAGAGTTATTCGCTTTTTAAAAATAATTACTATAAAACCCGGGTTTTATAGTAAACTATTTTCCAGGCGGATCAAGAACCTGTCCTGCCAAAAATGTTCAACACGGAGGAAACGCATGCCTAAGAGAAACGGACAGAATCCTATTAGAATGGATAAAAACCCCAAACAAGCACGGGGGAAGCTTAGCAATCCAACCTCCGGTCAAACCAGAACCACCGGTATAATTCAATGCCCTGACTGCAAGGTGGACGTTTTACCCAAACCCGGTTTTAGAATAAAGTCATTAAAATGCCCCAAGTGCGGGGCATCCCTACACAAGTAGAGACGCTATTAATCGCGTCTCTATGATCATAATAAAACATGCGCCTGTCTGCGCATAATTGTATCCTGGCAAACAAATTAAACGATGATGAATGTGAGGACGGATGGTGCGGGGCACAATGCGTGTGAAACCCTCGTTCCATTGATTAGACCGGGGGAGACGCGATTAATCGCGTCTCTACTAGCGCTTGTGCTTGAATCCACCCGATGGCCGACTGTCATTGCCACGGGGTTTACCTCCTGGTCGGCTATCACCACCACGAGGTTTGCCTCCTGGCCGGCTATCACCACCACGGGGTTTACCTCCTGGCCGGCTATCACCACCAC
>JAGLMY010000004.1 GCA_023139775.1 bacterium | reverse complement strand
AAGCATTCGGGGATGACAAACAAAATAAATCGCGTGACTGATATTTTACGTTGTATTTTTGTATATGAATGTACGCGAAAGCATAATAAAAAGGGAGAGTAATCCTTATGTTGCCAAATATCAAATTCCCCAAATTGGATATCGCTGCCGCCTTGAGTTTGAGCGCCTGGCAGAAGTCCCATCGTCAATTGTGGACCAAAGTCCTGGTCATCATGATATCCATAACATTCCTGTTACCCTATGTCTCCTTTGCTTTTCAACCGGGAACTTATCCAACAGACCTGGTAGGAGCGTTTGGGTACACACCATTAAAAGCCAATGGCGCGGCTATTCACATCAAACCCGAATGGGGACGCGTGACGAGCAGTTTCCACGGCACGTCAAACAAGACCATTGTATATATTCAAGACCTGCACTGCAATTACGAGGTCCAAAGCAATATTAGTTTCATGCTGGAACGTTTGCTGAAAAAAAACGGCCTGCGTTTGGTTGGTGTGGAAGGCGAGAGCACGCCCATCAATGTGAGCCAGCTTTCCTCCATACCTATTTTAGAAGTGAAAAAAAGCGTGGGCCAATACTTTTTACAGCGCGGCCGCATCACCGGGCCGGAATATCAATCCATAATGAGCAAGCAGCCGCTGATATTGCAGGGCATTGAATCGGAAAGCTTGTATTTGGACAATAAAGACACCTTGTTGAAATTCTTAAATGAAGAAAGCCAGGGATATTGCGAGGATCTGCGCTATGCTTTGGAGCGCTTGAAAAGTCCCTTGTACAATATAGAACTGGCTAAGCTGGATCACAAGCAAGAAGATTATGACCTGGAAAACATCACACTGGAAAACTATTGCGATTTTCTCCTGCTGGAAGCGAAAAAAGCCGGGGTGGAGATCAAACCGTATAAGGTTATGCGTTTATATGCCATTGATCACAAACTTCCGATTACAGCGGCAGTGGATTATGAAAAACTTTTGGCAGAGGCTCAAGCTCTGGATCGCGCGATTCGCGGCAAATACTATACGTCACCAGAGCAGCGCCGTTTGGATCATTATATTTATGTGCTAAAGATAATGGAAAACCTGGTGAACATCAGCGCCACCCAGAAGGATCTCACCTATTTCCGCAGACACCGCGAGGAATTCAAGATCACCAACCTGCTGCATTTTCTGGAAGACATTAGTTACCGTTTTGCCCTTCATCCGGATATGGATCCAGGAATTTTAAAAATGGATGAATATTTGAATCTGGCGGCAAAGTTCTACCTGGTGGCGGACGAGCGTTCGCATGCTTTTGTGGAAAACCTTACCCGCGCCATGAAAAAACACCAACAAAATACGTCCGTGCTAATCACCGGCGGTTTCCATGCCGCGCACGTGGAAAAAGCGCTGCGCAGCCAAAACATCTCCTTTATTACGGTCAAGCCGCGTATTACGCGCACAGATGTGGAGAACCCCTATTTTTCGCTATTGCGCAATCAAAAGACGCCTCTGGAGCGGTTGCTGGCGCAGAATGAAAACATCTTTGCTGTGCGCAGTTTCTTTAGCCGGCTGCTTAATTTTAAATTAAATAGACGCTATATGGAGACCATGTGCGAAATAGTAACAGGGTATCAACTGGCTGTAAAACAAGGTTTGCGTGGCGATGATCTGCAAACAGCTTTCATAAACGCGCGCAAGAAAAATCCTGCTGACAATCCAAATCTCAATATTCAATTAGTGGAGGAAAGTTCCAATCCTAAGAACAAGGTCTTTGTGTTCAGGTTTGTTAATGACGAAGAAAATACTCATGTGGTGATCCGGCCCAACCAGACCACAAATTATCAGACCATGGTAGAGTCCGAGGTCCTGTATGGAAATAATTACCAGTTCGAGTTTGTAAGCGCGGAGTATTTTAAAGACAATAGGGCCGCAATCTTAGGCACACCAGCACCCAAGCGCGCGGGCGTCAAAGCTCTCACTGATATGGTGTTACAAATCAGCGGCATTACCAATCCCATTACCCGGGCCATTGGCGGTTTGGCTCTCGCGCTGGGAGTGGGCAAACACCAGCCAACCTTGACTGTTGGTTTAGGCCGCCTGAGTTTGATCGCCTGGTTAATTAACGCGGGAAAACTGCTATCCGCGCTGGGTTCAGGTTTTTCGAATATTACTCAATCCATGGCCACGGGCTGGAGGCAATGGCATGTCAATTTCGCCGAGCGCAATTCGCTGCTAATGGCCTGGATCGCGGGTATTTCTTTCACTTTGCTGGCCCACAGCGTAATAATGGGAGCAACGCCTCTGGTGCCAATAGCGTTTATGGCTGCTTTTACCTGGAGCATAGGTTCTTTAATGCATAACAACTGGTTTCAGCCCTTGGCAAGCTTGGTTTTGCTTCCGCGGGACGATCTTATAGCCCGTGCCGTACAGTGGGGGCGCGAGGCATATGGTTTTGGTGAAAATGATATTGTCAGCACCCCCCGTGAAATTATCCTAGAAAGAATCATGACCTTGGCCCAAGGCAATCCTGTACTGGCGGAGTTTATCGACAATCGCGCGGACCGTCTGGCCCTGGCAGGCATGGCCTACAACGAAGGCCAGAAAACCTGGACAGCCGGCACGGCAATTGGAAATGTTGAGGCCCTGGCCCAGGATTTCATGGAAGCGGAGACCCTGGCTGAGCAGCTGGCAGCGGGAACTAAAATCGCGAATTTAAAATCCACAGGCAATTCCCCGTTGGCTGAGCTGATTAGAAATCTGCAAGCCAAACCAAACCTTGAAACAGAGGAGATTATCTTAGGCATGCAGCATGCTTTGAATCCGGAACGATTAATGCCTGAGTGCATCTCACCCGCGCAAAGAGAGGCAATCAAAACCGTGCTGGCTGATTTCAAGAATGTGAAAGTTAAATTAGTACAAGTGGGATTAATAAACGACGTGGATTTCACGCCTGGGGTCAAGCAATACGCTGCCATGGATGAAAAACTAAAAGAGCTGCTGGGCGAGTTTGGCAAGCAGATGGAAACATACGCTATTGAATATGTTTCAGGTGATATTGAGAGAAGAAGGACCGCCGTAGCCAAAGCAGAAGTTTTAGCTAAGTTGAAACCCTATTCCCTACAAGTAAAGTATTTAAGCGATATTATAACAAATGCTAAAGCAGTTATAAACAAAGCTGCTGATTTGGGCGATTTTCTGAAAGGCTCAGAAGCTGCCAGGATAGCAACGCAGAGTGTCCGGGCCATGATCGCGAATGCCACTCCGCTGGTAGAAGCATATGCTAATATTGAGCAAGCCCTGGCAGCGCAGGATTTTAGTGTGGAAAAAGCCCAAGCGCTATTGGAGGCAATTGATCGGGAATTTGCCGATATTGAGGCGGTGATGGCAATTTCTGATCAAACCTGGAAATTGCGAAATCAAATAACCGCATATAACGCGCAAGTAAAAGTTGAACAACCAGCAGCAGTAAAAGCAGCGTCCCGGCAAAAAGCTGAAAAAACAACCGAGGATATTCTGAACCGCGCCGCGCCTATGAATAAAGCAACAGATGAAAATGTGCTGAAAATTCTGGCAGCCAATTTAAAGATTTTGGGATTCAAAATTCTAAACAACGGACAGGCAGTGCTTAGCGCTAAGGCCATGAGGCAAAAGGTGAGGAAAATCAAGGGGCGGATTGCCAGGGAGAGAAAGATACTGGACAAGAGTTTCCGTATCTTATCGCGCAAAAAAGATTTAACCAAGAATGAGGACGAGGAATTGGGCAGGCTCCGCCGGGTTTTAAGCCAACATGACGACGCTCTTATGGAACTCCGGGAAATCAGCTTGGCATTTAAGGAAAGCGGCAACCTTACTTTTGATATCCGTGTGTCAGAGGAAATGGAGTCAGATCAGCAGGTCATTTTATCAGCAGTTGGCAATGTGATTTGTTTTAACGCGAAGAATATTCCCCGGTTTTCCGCCAAAAAATCCCGCGCCCAGCTCATGCGGCGCATAGCGAGAGCAAGCGGTCATATTGAGGGCTTGGAACTGACTCAACTGGGAAAAGACCGGCTGAATATAATTAGCAAACTCCTGGCCGGTTATAAATTGAAGGGCACCGACATGGCCTTTGTTGCCGAGAGCAAGCGCGCGTTTATGGGCACACAAACAGCAGAAGGTCGTCCGGCGCTGGGAGTGTTCTGGACTGCGCAACAGCGCGATGTGATGAAAGAATGGTTGAGCAGCCAGAGGTGGCAAGACTATTTGAATATTTTTGCCATGTTTGATAAAGCGATACCTACAGATGAGTTACAAAGTATGGTGCCGGGAAATGAAGCGGATAAAACACACCAGCTAGGCGTGGCCGCGCTCGAGCAAATTACCGAAGCCTTGGTACAAAGCGAAGCCAGGATGTTTTCCGGAGCCGATGTGCTGGAAGTTTTGAGGCATATGGTGGAAAGCCGCTTGTCTGTGCAAAATGCGGTTAAACTTTTCCAACAGGAACAGGTGGATTATACTGGAGAGAAACTACTGGTAGAATATGAAAATTACGAAGAAACCCAAGGACCTATCACCAGCGTTAAGGCTGTGCATTCCTTTATTAAAACGGTTTTTGAGGGAGAAGCCATTGCCATCACCCCGGCCCTGCGGATGTTTGTAGATCGCCTGATAGCCAATGAACAGGAAGCCTTGGGTGATGACAATTACGCAATGGAACTCTATTTGAATTTTGAAGAGCAAGCCGGACAAAAACTGGCCGGTTTGCCCACTGCCTGGCAGGTGCAAATAACAGAAAAGTTGCGCTCTGCTTTGGACAATGCCCTGAGCAGAAACGCAGAGTTAATAGACCTGCTGATTGCCAAAAAATTGGAAAGCCTATTCAAAACCCAGGAGGCAGTGGCTTACGCGCTGCGCAATTCCCCTCAATTTCTGCGCGGTAATTTTCCGGACAAGATATTTAAGGGCAAGCAGAATCTAATTATTAGTAAAATGCGTCAAATAGACAGGTTTTGGTTTTTGAACCAGACAGCTAAGCTAAATGATGAAGGCAGCTATAGCAACAGAGCGCCTCCGCTTATTGAACGCTTTATGCGTGATCTGCAAGCTGCCCTTACCAAATCCAGCTCTCAGCGCATCTATTTCGCGTTTTTCTTCTCACTTGCCCTTGTTCTCATAACCCAAGCGATCATCCTGGGTTTTCCAGTAACAGCCATGATTCTGGGACCGAATATTGTTCCAATTGCGATTATCTTGGTTTCCTCGCTCATACTCAGTATTCGATCCAAACTCCCTTCATCCTGGTTAAAAATAGGCACAACCGTGATAAGTCTCTTTGCTATCGTATTTAGCGGTTATATGATTTTAAGCGGCAACCTCTCTGCCGCGCCGCTGAGCAGCATGGCTCCTCAGCCGGAGGAAATTGCAAGCAGCCTATCAAGCAATTTCAAACCCTGGGCACCGGGCGCTTTAGTGTTCTTGGCTGGGATTTCCCGGCCAATTGGGCATGGCTTAGCTTCTATAAAAAAATGGGCAGCCGGCAGCAAAGAACCAAGAATGCTGGACGCTGTTGAAGGTGAGGCCAAATTAATAGAGATGCTGAAAGAAACCGGCAATGCTTGGATCGTTTCCAGCGATGTCGATTCTTTAAAATTATATAATAACTTTTACGGCAAAAAGATCACGAATGTGATTTTGGATGAAATAATAGAGACACGGGTAAACGCGCTGCATTCACCCCAAGTAAAGGAAATTATTAAGAAATATGGAATTACTTCAGATGAGCTTTATGCCTCCCGGCCCAGCGGAGATGAAGGCATGGATATTCTGCCCGAGAAGTTAAGTTCAGAGGATGTCACCGCGATAATGAACATTGTCCGCCAGGCCATTCCTCAAGCCTTGCACCTTAAATATATGGCCTATGATATTAAAGGGAAACAGACCCCGGACCAGGAGAAAAAATTAAGGAAAGCGGCAAATGCCTATAATGCCAAGGCCAAAGACGAACAAAAAGTTCGGGTGTTTAGGGATTCTGATTCTGATTTGCGGCTCTTAGTAAAAGTGGAAGGCAAAACAGATTTGGGCAATAAAATAATTGAAGAATTAAATTTAGCAGATGAAAAGGGAGCGCTGCACGCGGTTCCCATCACTTTGTCCCAGAATATTACCAAATTGGATTATCCGGACAATGGATATATGTTGACGCCCACCTGCACCTTTGGAGCGAGCCAAGCCGGCCGGGTTTTGGATAAGGAAGAGGATTTTAAAAAATGGGCTCTGGCTGCCTTTAAGCTGGCGGACAGGCTTCTCTTGCGGGGCAAAGACGAGGGCAAAAATAAAGTTGTGGTTGATGATTTGGAAGAGAAGTTTGAAAAATTATCGCGCCCGCCGCCTAAAGAAGGATTTATGGATAAAGACCAGATAGCCGGGATAACCGAGGCCAGGGAAGCGCATTTGAAAAATCTGGACAAGAAGGACGCGGCCGGCAATAAACTATATGATCAGCTGGTTCCTTACCACTTTAGTATTGATGGTTTAAAACAAAAAATTAAAGAGAGATTGCAAGAACTTAAAGGAAGGGATGATTTTGAGCCTGAAATCCATTTTGCCCGCGCTTCTTCGGATAGAGGCCCGGACAAAATACTGGTTTTTGTTCTCACACCACAAGGCAGCGCTAGTTTTAAATTAGAAGGCAGCACTGGTGTGGAATTGGAAGGCAGTTATGCTTTTGAAGGCGAGGAAAATCAAGGATTCGCGGCAGTCAATGAGAGATATGACCATGCCGGCGGAAATGTTGTAATCTCGCTGCCCCACTATATTATCCACCAGATGACACAAGCGAATAGACATAATTGGTTAAACCCGAATGATTTACAGGGTTCATTTGAAATTTTTGTAAAACAGCTCGAGCAAGAAATGAATTTGCCGGACAATCAGGTCGAAATTAATCTGTCCGGCGCTTGTTGTGGTGTTTCGACCAATGATTTATTCGCTCATTTAGAAGACGAAGCTGAAATTGATGCCACTATCGGTGAAATGTTTAGAAGCCTGGAAGAAACAATGCTGGCAAAAAGTGAGGAAGACTTAGGCAAGATCACAGCTCATGATCACGAAGAACATCAGCCCCTGGCGCTTGCCCGTCGGGCAAGACTCGGAAAACAAGCAACAATAAAGCTTTTTAAAAATAAACAAGCACAGCTGCGTATGGTGAAAGAAGTAAGAGAAGCCAGGGCTGAGTTAGCTAAAGCAAAAGCAGACAAAGCCCCCGTCTTTCTAAGCGCCGCATCCCTCCTGGGCCTGGCATCGCCATTTTTAAGTGGATTGGATATTTCGCCCATCATTACAGCCGTCCTGGCTTTTGGCGGGATTATTGGCAGCCTGTTTTTACTGGAAAACAGCTTTAAAACCTTTAGCACTATATTCAGACAATTGAAAACAGCCTTCACGCCTGCGGCCTGGCGTCAATACTTGGCCTGGGCGCGAGCCAACCCCATGATCATATTAGCTATCGGCGCGGGCCTGTACGCGCTGTTCAACCCGGAGGCTAGCGGAGAGACCGGCTACCTGGCGGCCATGGGCATCATCGGTCCGTCCTTAGAATTAGTGGATAAAGATATCAGGGTAAAGGATACAAACAGCGAAGAATTTGAAAAGTTTGTCCAGGAAAATACAGAATCAAGGGAGTTGAGAAAATTAAAAATATGGGTTAGCGACCAAACTGGATCAGCTGGTTATAATGTTTTCAGCCCTGCGCAGCCGCTTACGGAAACAAGAATTAGTGAAAAAGTGTCCAAACTGACAGATGAGAGTTTAGAAACAATGGCCAAAAAAGGCTTAATGGCCATCAGAACAGAACTGGAGGTTAAACTCGGCTTTTATTCCGAGGCCGATTTGAATGAAGCGTTTAAATATTGTGTAAGAAAAAATAATACAATGAAAGTAGCAGATGCAGTTGCGACAATCAAAAAAAAGCGTTTGGAATATGCTGCGCAAAACAGTGAGCAGGTGGATTTTTATCTTAAAGTTAAATTCTTTTTAAACAATGTGAAGAACGAGAATATTAAGAATATTAAGCCCGAAGTGGTTAAAAATTTCCTGGATTTTATCCGGGAGCAAGGTTATTCCGTAGAACATATGCAGCACACTCCCGAAAAATTCATTGAAAAATTTATAACGGCAAAAAACCCATCCAACGAGTTGGGTGAGAGTGAAGAAATAAAAACCCAGATTAATCAGATAATAGCTGCGTTACCTGAAAAGAGAGAGAGCGAAGAGTATTCTATAGATGGGCCGGCAATAGCAGAGGCGATAAATGGATTTAAGGCATTTTATTTAGATACTTTTAGCAGTCTCGGTCAAAATAATCCGGAGGCTATTGGTTTTGTTTATTCCCGCTTGGAGGCGTGGAAATTCAGGGTGAATGAGAATGAACGTGAAAAGGTGGATGGGGTTGCAGTAAATGTAAATGACGTAAAATATGGGAGACTGTCTTCCGATATTAAAAAGACCGTAGGAATGTTAAAAGCGTTCATAGCTAAACAACAGGTCATACGCTTAGAAAAGCAGGCTGTTGATGTTGTTTTAACCACTTCAGAGGATCAGAAATGTTGGACGAAGTTCGGAAATGACGATTATGCGGCGCTGGAAAAACTTGTAACTGCCCGTGAACAAGCAAGGGCTGCTGCGGATTTTGAAAAAATAAAGCAAACATTTTTAAAACGTATTGCGGAGGTTTCATACTTCGGGACCATGGCAGATCTGCGAAATCTCAATTATTTTTATCAGCTAATACTCGCAGCGATTACCGACCAGGAATACAAAGAATTGTTGGAAAACGGAAAAATAGAGAAAGACTCTCAAGAAAACCAGCGAAAGGTGCTGCTGGGGTTAGAAGAAAACGGCCATCCTGAAATTGCAGCGCAATTGGTATTGTATTATGAGGTGATAAACGAAGTTTTGGAAGGCATAGACGAAATAGACGTAGACTGGGACCAAGTGCGGCAAAATATTGAAAGGGTGTGCCTGGAAAAAAGCATAGCCAACGGAGTTATGGCGCCAAAAGTAGCAGGATCGAATATACTGGGGAAACCTGAAGCGGGGAATATTCCGGGTGTTTCATTATTCACGCTGGGAAGCTTATCTCTGCTCAGTGGCGGAGCAGTCACCGTTGCTCTGGCCGGTGGTTCCGCGGCTATGTTCATTGGGGGCGGAGTGGCTGCTGCCCTAGGATTGATGGTATTAATTGGGACCGCTTTTATGGTTTATCGCCAAACCAAAATTCCGGCAGTGGCAGATTCTGGTGAAGGTGCTCCGGCGGGTGCGTTGGCAAAAACAGGACTCCTTACTAAACTAATATCGAACATCAAAGACCGCCAAGTCTTGGGTGAAGCAGCGCAACCCGGAGCCAAAAAAGTCAACCCCTTCCTGCTCAATTTACGCGAGAGCCGGATTGGCCGGGCGTTGCTGTCTCGCCGCGGCATGCCAACTGGACTTCGCTTGATGATGCTCTTACCCAGCCCGGCCATACGCGGCTTGCTGCGGGTAGTGGTGGCCGGCGCTATGGCTGCGGCCTGGATAGGTATGGTCGTGTTAGTCGGAAACGCTAATAGTGAACTGGCAATACTTGTAATTGTGTCCGGCATTGCGGCCCTGGCGCCGGCTAAGTATCTCAGTTACCAGCTACGTACAACAGTTTATTCACAAGTGGGTGGACAGCTTGTCAATAGCCCATGGATGAAAAACAAATTAGCGAATATGGAACAGAATTGGAATGAAGCCAAGGTAATCAGCATGCTGCAAGGTCTGCTCACTATACTGGAAGCTGTGAAGGACAATGCTCAGGCTCGCGAAGGTGTGCTGGAAGTTATGGCGCAAGTGCCATATAAAGAACGGAAGACCGTGCTATTAACAACCAAAGATGGACAGAAGATGACCACCCGATCATTGCCAACAGTAATATTTGAACCATATTTGGCATGGAGAATGCTGCGAATATTCCCATCAATAATTATTGATGGGAAGGAATTTAAGATGCCGCAACTACGTCAGCCCAGAGCTATGGACAGTTCTGCATAAAAGTGTAGGAGCTTATTGAAAAACGCTTATTATATAATGATTTTATGTAGGAATTGCAAAAAAATATAAAAACAGTCGCAATTTGAAATACGAGTTAAAATGTGCTATATATTATATGTATAATATAGCACGTTTAAAAACAAAACAATTATAGAACGGTTTATTAATTAATTGGAGGATATGATTATGTTGCCTTTTCTTTCATTCAAAAAAGTCTCAAGCTTTAACTTGAGTCTATCTCAGTGGTATTTGCCACGCAGGCAGAAGCTCAAACGCGCGGTGGCTCTGCTTATTGCGCTCTGTTTTGTGCTGCCTACAGTGAGCTGGGCGTTTACTGTGGATAGTTATTTTTATCCGGATATGCAAAACATCCGGCTGGGTGATAAAGGCAGCAAACAATTGGCTTTGGATTATTCTATTCCCGCGCATCTGGGTAAAGTGGTGGAAGCCGGTTTTGCGCCCGGGGATTTGACCTTTATTCTGATTCAGGACTTGCACTGTAATTACGAGATTCAATCCAATATTCAAGCCATGCTTAACCGCCTGATTAGAAGACATCCTGAGATAAAATTGGTGGCTGTCGAAGGCGCCAGTGGGATTATTCCCACCATGGAATTGGCCTATATTCCGGATTCGCCGGCCAAGCGCGCGGTGGCGGATTATTTTATGCGGGAGGGCAAACTAACCGGCGCGGATTGCCTGGTGATCTGCGACCGGCCCGCGATTGAGCTGTTTGGCGCTGAGGACGGGCAACTGTATGACCGCAGCCTGGAATTGATCCAGGAATTTACTACTGCGGAAAACCAGGGGCTGATTCTGGAATTGATGGATCAACTGGATATGCTCCAGGACAAAATTTATAATCCTCAGTTATTGGCTTGGGAACAAAGACGACGGGCCTATTTGCAGGGAAACATAGGCACTGAGGAATATCACTACAGCCTGATCCAAAATGCCCGCAGTCTGAGAATTCCGGAGATTCCTCCGGTTTTGCGTAAATCCGGCCGCAGGCACAATCTGGATTATCAAGAGCGCGAAATCCAGGCTCAATATCTTGAAACCGAGATCCGCGCCCGCCTGGCAAAGAGTGTTGCAGAGAGGCGGCTCATTGAGTACCAGGATTTTGTGGAGATTTTAGAGCGGATTTTAAATGTCTCAGCCGCGCGTGAAGATATTCTCAAGTATCAAACCCAATCCCGAAAAATTTCCCTGAAACTTATCTTAAAAGAATTAAAAGCTTCATTGGGAGATATTTATTTCACCACCGTGGAAGATATGGACATGCTGGAGACGGCTGTAGGTAAATCTTTGAAATTTTATCAATTAGCTGAAGAGCGCAACCACGCGCTTTTGGGAAATGCGGCCCAGCGGGCGCGCAGCCGTAAGGAACAACACGTGGTTTTGGTTACCGGCGGATTTCATACCCCGGCGATTATTGATCTGATTAAGGCCCAGGGCCAGTCCTATGTCAGCCTGCGCCCGGCTATGACCAAAGTCGATACTTCCAGCAATTATTTTGAATTACTGCGCAATCCCGAGCAGCCCACAGACCTGGAAAGACTGCTGGCTGCCGGCCAGGCTACCCCAACTTCTGCCATGGCGGTAATAAATTTAGTGAATACAGTTTTATTTAAGCCTGCCGTGAAATTTATAAGGGAAAAGCCGGCAAAAATGTACCGCAGCGCTATACATCGGATGCAGAGCGGCCCATTCACGCTGAAACGAACAGAAAAAAAATTCATCGAGGCTTCTACTTCGGGCGGGGATAAAATAGGATTTTCGTTTGAAAGAATATGGCGCATTGTAGGGCTGGAGGAGTTTGGCCAGATTCCCCAAACGAGTCTCTTGGCTTCAGAGAGGATGCGTGTTGGCGCGTTAGCTTTGCTGGGCTTAAGCCTGATAGTGGTGATTCCGGCGGTTTTAGGCGTTTTAGGCGTCACGGCAACCGGTGTAGTGACAGTCGGACTGGCCGGATTCGGGCTAAGTGTAGCGGCAGGGATGCTTTGGAGTGAAGCAAAGTATATGAAAGCCATATCCGAATTTTTTAGACAAAATCCCAACGCATTAAAAGGGGTTGCAGTAACAACATGTATACTGTTGGCGCTCCTTCCTTTATATATGGTTGCAGGTGCCGCGGCAGCAGAAACAAGCGTAGAATTTGCGGGCGCGATTCAGGGCGTCCCGGCGGCGACATTCACGCCGACATTAGCTGGGGTTCATGGAGCAATCGGCGTGGCACTAAATTACACGCCGGGTATAGAGGGCTTAAGTATACAGCCACACTCAGGCCAGTTAGGAATTAATTTAAAAAAAATGATTAATTTGTTAGGAACAATTTTTCCGGTTTTTATATTTGGTGCAGTAATAGATAGTATACGCGCTTTACTTGTTACGGATCCAAAAATTATTGAAAACACTCAGGATAAAAGTTTCCTAGAGGTACAAGGTATGGAGCGGAAAAAGATTCCCCTTGGCAAAATAGAACAGGAGATAGAGTACGCTGAGAAGTTTATGTACGGCAACAAAGTCGATTCATGGCAAGATTTGCCGTCTAGAGGATATGATGTTGTAATAGAAGAAAAACATGTAATAACAATGAGAAAAATATTGAATTTATTGGGTATGGCAGAATTTCAAAAAAAGATAGGAACGCGACTATTTTTTAAAAATAATCATTTTCAAGGAATTTTATCTGCAGGAATCGATGAATTAATAAAGGGAGACACAATAGAATTGGCACCTAGTTTGACAATAGTCAGACCTAAACCAGGAATGTTTGATCCAATATCAGAAGTTGACAACTATAATCCTGCAGGGTATCGGGCAAAGATCGGTGAAGAAAGATGGAAAGAGTATTTGGAAATATGGGACAAAAAGGTAGTTCAGCCTGCCATAGCAAGAGGTGAAGCTGATCTGTTCATCACAAAGAAACAATTAGAGGATTTGTCTAGAATAGAATCTACTCAAATAGCCCAAATGGGAAATGATGAAAAAGCACATTTGGGAACAATAATAGAGCAGTATCATGCTATGTTGCATGAAATATTTCATTTTATGGCTCATGAACTTGTTTTTCTCCGGGAAGATGTAGATGGCGTAAAACGTCCATGGTGGAAAATATTTGCCAGGCATTTCGCGCAGGACCCCGGAATACACGAGTATAAAAGTAATACTAGGGTGCTTGAGGAAGAACCTTGGGAATTGATGGGTATAGAGAGTTTTCTTGAGACTTTTTGCAATAAAGGGTCGGATGTGCTATTAAAATTAGCTTTTCCTTATAACGATGAGCTAAAGCTAGGGCTTGACGAAGGCGTAAAAAAAGTAATTGAATTATTTGACGGGCAAGTGAGCCCAGAGCTGGAAGCTGAATATATCGCATTCATGGAGCATATAAAGGCAAGAAGTGACCTGGTTCTAAAGTATAAAAAAAAATCGAATATAACAAACGGACCAATATATAAAGCAAGTACACATACAATAACATCTGGGTTTCCAGAAGAAACAGAAGAGCTGAGACTTAATGTTAATATTTCCTGGATGAAAGCCATTACTCGGGCATTATTTATCGGAATTATTGTAACATTCGCGGCTCACTCTATTTTGTTTGGCTTTATAGGCGGTATAGTGTATGGGCTTTGGCAGATCGCGAAAGTTGGTTTTTTTGCAATATATGAAGGGAAAAAAGAAAAAATTGATACAGCTCTTAAGGATTGGCAGGATAAAAAGGAAAAAGGCCCAAATAAATGGCTAAAAGAGCATTCATGGATTGGTCAACTTTGTGAAACGCATAACTTTGAGCTGGATAAATTAAGAATCATGGATGAAAAAGGAAGCGTTTTTCGGCAATTTTTAAGCAAGGGATTTAGCCCGGCAAATTTTGTCGAAAGGACAGATAAGAACACAGGGAAAAAAATCCGCACGATCAACTTACATCCTGTTTTTTTAATTTTACCTCGCATATTTGCCGAGAGCCTATTAATCCATGAATTGAAACATTTAGAAGACATTCAAGCTTCTCCAACCAGGCCTCCTGAATGGCAACTGGAACTTAGGGCGGAACACGCAGCTTTAATGGCGATAATATTGTATCCTAAGAAAATCCGGCAGGAAAAAAATTCCATCCCTAATTATTCTGCTGATATTACTTCAGATATTGTCAAAAAGGTCGCGCCACGAAGTGTAAAAACATCTACCCCGATCTATGAGGAAGGCATGTTTCATGCTAGAAGTAAAATGCCAATAGATGAGGTGGCGGGTGTGCCGGATTCGACACCTAAAGAATTGAATTTAGTCTCAGCAAAAGCATATAGTGGTAGTGTTAAAGGCAAACCAATAAAAAGTCCTGGGATTATGGCTGTAGAATTGACAATCGATGATGATAGTTATAGGCGGACGAAGACGGTAATGCCGGAAGTAGAGGCTATATCCCCGGGAAATAAGAAAACAGTAGGTAAGGAATTCAAAAAGTATGTAAACGCAAAAGGATATTCAAGAGTCTCAACCCCAGACGATATGGCTCAGGTTAGCGTAGGTGTTGAGCAGCAATCAGATTTGCAAGAAATCCCGGCCGCCACCGAACAAACTTCCGACGCGCGGCCTGCTGCCTATCAAGCGAGCAGCACAGATACCCAAACAACCCAGCCCTACTCCGCCGGCCAAAGAAACGTCACCCCTGTCCCGCCGCCGGTGGGAGCTATGAATTATCTATGGAATACTTTTAGTCGATTAATAAACGCCACCGGACCGCCGCAAGTGCAAACCTGGCCAACTGCCGGCCGTATTGCCCGGGATGCTTTGTATTTATGGCAAGCTGCAAAAGCCGGTCTTAGTCCGGGAGAGGTCTTTACTGTTTATATGGATAATGAAGACTTACTAAAAATTACAATTTATATTATAAATAAAATGGCAGACGCAGATGACGCTTCTTATAAAGCGCTGCAAACCGCGATCCAAAACGGAACCGTCCAATTCAGCATGCTTCCTTCAGACAAGTTCGGCCGGCCCAGCGCATCTGGAATAAAAGCTACGCCGGGCACGGTTATTTTAACTGATCAGTCGACCCGCAAAGACTACTGTGTAGTCCGCGCTGATAAGACTGCCAGTGTTATAACCTCGTCACTTATGCTCAGATTAGATATTTTACATCAATTGTTTCCAGATGCAGTTGTAGCTGAACTGCTGAAGCAGAACAAAATGCTGATTAAGAGTTTAGGACAATTACGAAACCTAAATGAACTCGAGCGTCGGCTAAGCCAAGGATATGTTTTCCTGACATCTGAATGGCTGGACCAGCACCTGACGCAAGTGCAGCAAAATCAGGCGCAATTATTTGCTCCTGGAAAGTGCAGAGTTTTTAATGGTGAACAAGACATAGCCACGCGGTCTGATCTTCAACGGAGGATAAAGGCGGAAATGGATAAATATTTAGCCAGGATGGATAAGGAGAAAAAAACCGAACTGCATATTACTCTAGAGGAGATTCAGGCCGCGGTGGAGGCTGCTTCGCTGGCAACAGAAGGTCCTGTATTGCTAATCAGCGCTGATGCGGAGGTGTTTGAGGCAAGCGCGAGGGTAGTTGAGAAACAAAAAAGTCCGGGAACTTTCCTGAACATGCAGGAATGGTTGGAAAGCACAACAGGTGAAGAAAAACTCAGAGTTATTATCAATGAACTAATGATGGCGCGGCTGGAAAGCGGACAATTTGGCATTGGTGCAGAAGAGCTGAAAAGGCTTGCCGAAGAAGAAGTAAGCCCAACAAGTTGGTTTGAAGAGCAAGCCGAAAAAGCAAATGTTAATGCTAAAGTGCTATTGCTCAGCAAGCATGGCGTGAAGCTTCCGCCCGGCTTCAGAGAGCGGGGGACACCTATGTTACTCCGTGGTCAATACATGGGCCCGGTCGTAGAAGGGCGTAAATTGGAGTTCGAAGCAGTCGGCAGGCAGCCGGTGCCGGAATTTACAACTCCACTCATGAAGACGAAAGGCGGAGAAAAGGTTCTTTCTCTGATCTTTCTCCTGATTACCGCTGGTTTTAACACTGTGACCACAGGATTTGCAACAGCTACTAAGTCACGGATTGAAAATCTCCGCCGGGTGGCTGCAGCAAAAGCTCGGACGCCAATTCCTTTTGTCACTATCTCAATGCATTATATTATTGGTATTACGACCGGTTTTAAAATCGTATTAAGCCCGAAGTTTTTTAAGGCCTTAAGGATGATATGGGAGATTTCGTCTGGCCGCGGTATAAATATTTCAGAATTATGGGTTGGCGGGCATCTGGAAAAATCTTTGGCAGCGCTTGCGGAACATAAAGATTTGGTAAACAAAGGGGAAACTAAAAATCTTCCCTCAAGCTTGCAGATGCTGGTAAGCTTTAAGCAGGAATTTTTACAGAAGAGATTCGGGTTTTTAATGAAGTTGCTGAACATCTCGTCATTGGATCGCTATAACCAGGAACTGCTGATAATTCTGCACGCTTTAGAAGAAACTGTGCAGTACATTATGGCGGAGATTGATCCGGCCATGGTCATTCAGGTGGAACTCGAGAAATTAGCGCGATCAAAGCCGGAAGATGCTCTCAGACTGGAAACCAAGCTCGCTTTGGTTTTAAAGCAACTGGCGCGCAAGCCTTCCAAAAAGTATCTGCACCGCCTGCTTAGAACTCTGTTAACACAAGCAGGGAACGCGGCGGACGCGACCCCGGCGGAATATAGATACTGTGAAAACGTTTTTCGGCTTATGGGAAAAGTCACTCCTGACAAGCAGAGATTATGCCGCATCAGGCTATCGCATGCTGAGCCGGCTCTGGAAGTAAATCTGCCTGAAATGATTTTTAAAGACAAATTTTTATTTAACCAGTTGCATGGCATGTTTCCATACGCTGTTTACAATGAAAACAATAAGCTAATAGAACCTCTCTCTGAGCCGCAGTTATTGCGTTTCACAGGCGCTGCTTAATATCAGCGCGCACAGCAGCGGATACAGATGGACCTTTGATATTTGTAGGGGCGCCCTTTACGGGCGCCCTGAATTATTTTACTCCATGCATTTCCTTCCCCCGGCGTGTCATAAATGTTATTATTAAGGTTATTATTGTCCAAATTAAAAATCAGTAACCACGGATGAACACAGATTAACACGGATTTTAAAAGCTGTTTCAGCATACTCTGGTTTTCCGCAACAGAAACCAGGAGCCTGTAGGACTTAAGTATAAAATCGGAGTTTGAGCGATCTTCCCCCTTTGAAAAAGGGGGA
>JAGLMY010000039.1 GCA_023139775.1 bacterium | reverse complement strand
AACTCAAAACTCGTCTTGAAAAGGCGAACAAAAAACGAAACTTGGTCTTAAAAAATTTTTAGGACAAACCCTTTGCTACTCTTACTCACTTTCCACATCATGTTTACCATTTGTTCGCTTTTATGTCAAGGTTATTTTCGCTTTTTTTTCGCTTTTTTACATTCTCTATAAAAACCTTTAAAAACAAGCAATTACTCAGGTAGTCAGAATTCAGGAGTCAGAATAAGAACATCGGCACGAAGTTTTCAAGATTTAATAGTGCGGCAAAAAGTTATCAGTTTGTTTTAGGCGCAAAGACGCATAACATCAACAAAACGTAGAAGCTTGTTCTGATTTTATTCTGAATTCCGGATTCTGACTATTGGATACCTAAGTAGTTACATTTATTTCAAATTTTGAGTTTTTTAAAAGCCCTGGGAGCGCTCCCAGGGCTTTTTGCTGTCCCGCCGAAAAACCTATTTAATTAATCTCAATCTCTTTGGGTTTGGCTTGCTCGGTTTTGGGAATGCTCAATTTCAGAATTCCATTGTTGTACTTAGCTTTGATTTTGTCACGATCCGCGGTATTGGGCAAAGTGAAGCTGCGGGTAAATGTACCGTAAGAGCATTCACACACCCGGTAGTCTTTTTCCTCACTTTCTCTTTCCGCCTTTTTCTCGCCTTCAATGGTCAAGACATTGTCATCCAGTTTGATTCTGACGTCTTCTTTTTCCACACCCGGCAATTCCAGACTGATCTCATAAAAATTCTTTTTCTCCGCGATTTCCGCAGCTGGAAACCATTCCCCGCCGGCATAACCGCTTGCATCACCGAACAAATGACCCATCTCTCTTTCAAAATTCCTCAATGCTTTGTAAGGACTCCAAGGTACTAATGTCATGATCTTCATCCCCTTTCTTGAATTAATTTAATTTTTGCTTTCTACTCTTATATAAAGCATCTTTTGTGCCAATTTTTCGGTCTATACGTTAGTCTTGTTTTCTCATTGTTTTTTAATATTTTTTTAGGCAAGCAGAAAATTAGAAAGGCCTGGGTATAAGAAAAAGTGTTTAATACATCGCAATATAGAGCGTTTTTTTGTTTCAGGATTATACAGAATGAAACAGTACTTCTAATGTAAGCTATCATTTTTCTCTCAACCTTAAAATATTTACTGTTTTCCTCTTTTTTTACTTCCCAGGATTAATTTTTATTGATATAAGGGTACATATTTGAGTAAATTATCCTGCGTTTACGCAGGCAAAAATCAAAAGGGGGATTTCTATGAAAAAGATTTTCAGTATTCTCGTTGTTGCATTATTTGTAGGTTGCATGGTCGCAGCCAACAGCCTGGCAGCTGAGGCCAAAACATCTGGTAGTGAGACCAAAAAATCTGCCTGCGAAGCCAAAACCGTAGAAGCCAAATCAGCAGAAGCAATTAAACCAGCAGAAGCAGTTAAACCAGCAGAAGCAATTAAACCAGCAGAAGCAGTTAAACCAGCAGAAGCAATTAAACCAGCAGAAGCAGTTAAACCAGCAGAAGCCAAAGCCGTAGCAGCCAAACCAGCTGAAGCACCGGCTGCCATTGATGCTTCTCTCGAAATCATTGAAATTGCCATTGCTAAAAGTATTGAGAACCGCGAACCCCAGGAAGTGGCGGACACATTTGCTTCTGATGTAGAACGTGTTTACTGCTACACTAAAATCAACGGCGGCAAAGAAGGCGATTCCATTACCCATCGTTGGAAAAAAGGAGATCAGGTCATGGCAGAAATTTCACTCAAAGTGAATGCTTCCCCCTGGCGCACCTACAGTTCCAAAGCCATCATGAAAGAATGGACCGGAGCCTGGACCGTCGAAATTCTCCAAGGTGATACGGTTTTGAAAGCCAAAACGTTTACTATCGAATAATATTCCGAAACTGTAGAGACGCCCAACTTGGGCGTCTCTACAAATCCTTGTTCATATTTTTGTTCCTACGGTTATTCTTGACAAACCTTCTATTTACCTCTACATTTTATTTTACTCTCTTGCATAAGGAGCATGGTTGTGAAACAGTATTTGGAATTAGTTCGAAAAGTACTATCCGAGGGAAAGCTCAAACTGAACCGCACCGGCGTCTCAGCTCTTTCGCTTGCCGGAGCTATGTTACAACACGATCTGCAAGACGGATTCCCTTTGCTTACTACCAAGAAAATGGCATTTAAAGCGGTTCGCGTAGAACTGGAATTTTTCATCAAAGGACTTACCGATAAAAACTGGCTCAAAGAGCGCGGCTGCCATATTTGGGACGAATGGTGCTCACCGGACCGAATTCCGGCCGCTGTGTCTGACGAGGAACGCAAAAAAATTCAGATGGAAGAGAATGATTTAGGTCCTATCTACGGATTTCAATGGCGGAATTTCGGCAAATCCGATGAAATTCCAAGAGGTGTTGATCAGTTAAAAAGGGTGGTGGAAACCCTAAAAACTAATCCCTCGGACCGGCGCATGCTGGTCTCAGCCTGGAATCCTTTGGCTCTGCCGCATCAAGCTTTGCCTCCCTGCCATGTCTTGTTTCACCTGGTCGTGATTGAGAACCGTTTGAATCTCAGCTGGTTTCAAAGAAGCTGTGATCTCATGTTGGGTATTCCCTTTAATCTAGCCTCCTATTCCATACTATTGCACCTCCTGGCCAAAGAATCCGGTCTGGTGGAAGGTGTTGTGACCGGCATGCTCAGTGATGTGCATATTTATGATAATCATATTGAAGGTGCTAAAGAACAATTGCACCGCGAACCTATGCCTTTGCCTCAAATTAGGACCAAAGATTTTACTTCTATCTTTGACTGGGAGTACGATCAGACCACCCTGCAGAATTATGCTTCGCATCCTAAAATCGAATTCCCGATTGCGGTATAGCCATGGCCTTTAAGATCATTGTTGCAATTGATAAAAACAGAGGCCTTGGGATGGATAACCAATTGCCTTGGCGCTTGAAAGCGGATATGCTGTGGTTTAAGCAGGCCACCATCGCGCAGAATCCCAAGCAAGAAAATGTGATTATTATGGGCCGAAAAACCTGGGACTCTATTCCGGAAAAATTCAGACCTCTCGCACGGCGTAAAAATATTGTGATTACCCGTTCCCCGGAAAAATGCCAGGCGCCCTATACAGCTCAGAGTTTTGAGCAAGCCCTAAAATTAGCGTATTCCCTGGGCAACGAGGTCTTTGTGGCCGGCGGCGGCAGTATCTACGAACTGGCATTTAAGCATCCGGATTGTAAAAAATTATTAATTACTGAGATTGACCGGAATTTTCAGTGCGATAGTTTTTTCCCGGACTATAGCCTTTGGAAGAAATATAAAACCATAGCCAGTGGCAACGAAGACGGTTTAGCGTATTCCATTTCTATTTACCAGCCTGAATGATTTTCAGACCTGCTAATTTTCCTCTCTTGCTTTTTGTTCAACCAATAGCTGTGGTATGTGTCTTGGCCCCGCAGTGTTCTTCCAGCCACTGCACCAATTTATTTGAATTCAAACCAACATCTCCGATTCGCGGCGGACCATTCACTTCCTCATGCCGGGAAAGTTTTTGCAACAACATTTCAGGATAGCCGCCCATGCGCAAAATACTCCGGCCTATGTGATACAAACTAATTGGCTCAGCGCCTCCGCAATGAAACAGCCCTTGTGGTTCGGCAACCAAAAGACGCTGGACAATTTCCGCGATCTCATCGCAGGCAATACAACTTCGCAGTTCATCATAAAAGAGAGTCATCAGTAGTCCGCGTTTGAAGCGGCTCTCAATAAAATCAACAGGTCCTTTTTCTCCGGTAATGGAATCCCCGATGGGCAAACCCAGACGAACAATACACTGACGTGCGTTTTTTTGAATTTCCTGCTCAGCTGCCAAAAATGTTCGGCCTGCCACACTCACCGGATCCGGAGTATGAAGCTCTGAATACCCATCAGCAGGAGGCGTATTACCGGAAAATACCAGATCTGTGCTCAGAAAGAGAATATAGGCCTCTTTCCCGAATACCTCAGTTATAGCCTTAGCGCCCAGCTGATTAATCTCTTGCGCCCATTCCGGCCGCTCCTCGCACACATCCAGATCACATACCCCGGCACCGTGGATGACATGGGTTGGTTGAAACGTATCCCGTATTTGTCGTAATCCGCGAGTCTCAGTTATGCATAAGGAAACCACATTATCCCCAGCCGGGACCTGCATTTTCGGCGGCCGTACGGCAAAAAGCTGTTGCGGAATTAATATTTGACGGAATTTCTGAAATACCGGCCAACCATGGATTGAGGTTACTCCGGTAATCAAAATTCGCCAGTGTTTTGGTACTTTGGGGGATAAATAATTGCCGATATTTTTATAAAATAAATTATTAAAGCGCATAAATCAATCCCGTTAATAAATTTCCGTTCATTAATAATAGCTGAAAATTGTGAAATAATCAATTCAAGATAAAATAGGTGTCGCAGCAACGTGATAATGTCCTATTACAGCAAAATAAAACGGAAGTACTTGTAGGGGCGTTTAATTAAACGCCCCTACTGAGTCGCTGCGTGCCTCGGAATGACTGGGCTTGAAACTTTTTCAGCAATCCCTTATTGCTTCGGTTTTTTCTCGTCCGCACAGCACTAATCGCCGGAGAAGCCATTTTTCATATTATCTTCACAAACAGCGATCATCTCTGCAATCGACCCGCCGGCTTCACCCTTGGTTTTCACCACTTGAAAGTCTTCCAACGCGCGACTGTATTCCCCACGTTTCATGCGTAGTACCCCTCGGTTGTAAAACGCCGGGATGTACCCTGGATCAATCTGCAGGGTTTTGATTAAATCGCTAATAGCTTTGTCTTTTTCATCCAAGGCAATAAAGCAGGTGGCCCGATTGCAGTACGCTGAAACATTGAAAGGATCACATTCAATGGCTTTGGTAAAATCTTCTGCGGCCAGACAATAATTTTTTTTTCGCATGTAGACCAGGGCCCGGTTGTAATACACCCGCGGATGGTTGGCATCCAATGCTATTAATTTCTCATATAAATGGAGGGCTTTTTCATGTTGCGCCATTTCATTGTAACAATTGCCCAAACTGTTGTAGGCGGCTGTAAAACCAGGGTCTAATTTCAGGACTTTTTCCAGATCCACCACTGCTTTGCGAAAATCTTTAATACTCTCATACGCGATTCCGCGATGGTAATAGGCTAACATTAATCCAGGAGACATCTTCAGCTGCCGGGAAAAATCAGCAATAGCCGCTTCTTCTTTGCCGTTCATAAATAGCGCGATGCCACGATTCAAATGAGCAGTGGGATGGTCCAAATTAAGTTCCAAGGCTTTGCCAAAGAGCACTATTGCTTCTTTGAGTTTGCCTTTTTCAAAGTGCTTGATCCCCTGGGTGGCATAGAAATCCGTATCATTTTTCCCCTGTAAACCCAAATACTTTAAAAATTGGTCCAGCGTCAACTGCTTCACCTCCGCTTGTGTGATCTTTTTCCCAACTTCTGCATAGCAATTTCTTCTGCGGTATATCCTGCGTAATTTAAAAAACCTTTACGCAAAATTTTACTTATCGTCTCTTTGCTTTTATCCCTCATAAAACTCCAACAGCTCTCAATTAGGCTTTTCCACTGTTCAAAATAAATAGAGTATGAATCAAAATTATTACAGCTTTTTTATTCCAGCTCACAACAGTAAAAAAAACTATGCTATCACTGTTGTGAAATATGTGAATTTCAATGTGCTTAAATGCATATGTATTTGTGCAAATCCAGCTTATTTTTATTAATATCTAAAATACTATTAAAAATCAAGCATAAAATTAAAAAAATGGAATTAACATTTCAGACATATAATATTACTTATCAATTTATTAGTATTTAATTGAAAACACATTGTTGGAAAGAAGCAAGAAGTGATAAAAAACCATTTAAATTAAAGAATTTTAGAGAATTCTGCCAAAACCAAATTATATAAATTCAACAATTTTTTGTGCAAATTCCTCGGCAGCTTCAGGTCCTGAGCCTGTAATAATTTGCTCATCCTTTTGCACTAATGCCGCAGTATACGTGGCTCCAGCTTTTTCCAGGACTTCTTTTCCACTCGGAAATACTGTTGCCTGTTTCCCTTGTAAGAGTCCGGCATGTGCCAGGATAACCGGAGCAATGCAAATGGCAGTTACTAATTTTTTTTGTTGGAAAAAATCATTGGCTATAGTGTGGGCAGCTTCCAGTTTAAAGTACTCATGAGTTCCCGGTCCGCCCACAAACACAATAGCATCAAAATCACTTGCTTTGATATCCTCCAGCAAACAATCAACTGGTGTTGTTTTTCCAAATTTGCTGGTGGCCGGAGTTGTATGAGAAGAAACAGTTGTCACCTGAATATTACTTTTTTCAAAAATATCTTTAGGCGCCCAATACTCCTCATCCCGAAATCCATTATGCGCAATGATAATAGCAATTCTTTTATTCATCTCATCCTCCCTAAAAACATTGTATCGATATGTATTGCTGGATGATTTATTTGATATTGTTTCAGGATCAACAGACATATCTTCAAACAAATTAAGCACCCCGAAATGAATTCCGGGGTGATCTCCAGATTATAAAAATAAATAATATATATTTGAATACGAAAATTTGTTTGCTTCTTCTCATTACGCTACAGCACCTTAAATAATTTTATCTTCATCCTTTCACTCTTTTAATCCTAGCGCCCAGCTGTGCCAATTTTTTTTCCAAATGCTCGTATCCCCGGTCTAAATGATAAATACGGGTAACCGTAGTTTCACCTTCCGCCACCAGACCGGCCAAGATCAAAGCAGCAGAAGCCCGCAAATCCGAGGCCATCACCTGCGCGCCGGACATGGGATTTCCGCCGCGTACCAAAGCATTGGGTCCCTCAATCCGGATGTCCGCTCCCATGCGATTTAATTCTGCGACATGCATAAAACGATTTTCCCACACGGTCTCGGTGACCACCGAACGGCCCTGGGCCAAGCACATTAAGGCCATCCATTGCGCTTGTAAATCCGTGGGAAACCCGGGGTAAGGCAGAGTCACTACATCCACTGGTTTAATTTGCTCAGTTGGACTCTGAATCCGCACCTGCTCCTCGCCTTCGGAAATCACTGCCACCCCAACCTCATGTAGTTTTCTTTCCAGCGCGGTTAAGTGAGCCAAAGGGAATCCGGTCATTTTGATCTCTCCCCGAGTCATGGCCGAGGCCAGAGCTAAGGTCCCAGCCTCAATCCGGTCGGGAATAACCGAAAATTTCACTGCTTTCATTTGCTGAACACCCTCAATCTTGATGGTGCTGGATCCTGCTCCCTTGATTTTTGCACCCATGGCTGTCAGGCAATCTGCCAGGTTGACAATCTCAGGTTCACAGGCAGCATGAGCAATAATGGTCTTACCCTGGGCCAGCACAGCAGCCAGTAAAATATTCACCGTAGCGCCAACACTGGCCACATCCAGATAAATTTCATTTCCTGTCAAACCATTGGGAGCTTCAGCGCGAATATAACCATGCTCCAAATATACTTTGGCACCCAAGGCTTCCAAACCTTTAAGGTGTTGATCAATCGGCCGCAAACCAATGGCACAGCCGCCGGGTAAAGCAACTTGCGCCTGCCCAAAGCGTACCAACAACGGCACCAGTACGTAAATCGAGGCACGCATGGTCTTTACCAACTCATAGGGCGCCGGACGGCCGGTAAATCCTGAAGGATCCAAAGTAAATACATTATCCTTCACTTGTGCTTTGGTCCCAAGAATTTCCAGCATCTCGCACATAGTTTTACTGTCTTTGACTTCCGGCACATTCTTGATGGTACTCGTACCTTCCGCCAATAAACAGGCCGCCATAATAGACAGTGCGGCGTTTTTCGATCCACTGATGTGTACTTGACCCTGCAGCGGAATTCCACCCTGAATTACTATTTTTTCCATAACACTCATTCCTCATGTTCGTAAGGAACGGCCGCAACCGAAGGGAATCCCTTTTGTAGGGAACAGTCGCGACTGTTCCCTACAATTAATTCCGGTTGGGGAACCATTCCCTACATCCATTAAATATGTATGCAGTATATCACGCAAATATATATGAAAACAAAGGATAATTAAAAAATGTAATTGGATTGCGACACAGGAGGCGGTCGCAACCGAAGGGAATCCCTTGCGCAGGGAATGGTCGCAACCGAAGGGAATCCCTTTCGCAGGGAATGGTCGCAACCGAAGGGAATCCCTTTCGCAGGGAATGGTCGCAACCGAAGGAAATCCCTTTTGTAGGGAATGGTCGCAACCGAAGGGAATCCCTTTTGTAGGGAATGGTCGCGACCATTCCCTACATTTATTCCGATTAATTGCCGGGAATTATTCCCCGAAAAGACCGTTCAATATGCCGGGCGCGAGACGCATGTTGTCAATACGTTTGTCTCCGAACATGTCTTTTTCTGCGCCGAATACAAAGGCCTGCTCAGCCAGGGAGCCGTCGTCTTTGGCCATCTGCTCATATTTCTCAGCTTCTTTACCTTGCGCTGAAATAAGCCGGCCGGAGCCGTCATATTTCAGATAGGTCTTGCCACCGTCTTTATCTTTAACCTCAGCAGTCACAGCCAATACATTGCCCACACTGTCCGTCATGTAGCTGTATTCCGAAGAACTACCGTCCGCGCCGCGCTTGCTAATCAGTCGGCCGTTTTTGCAGGAACGTTCCTCGAGTTTCGCGCCATTGGGCCCTAAAATCTGAACAGTGTAAGTATTTGTGCTCTGCCCCTCGTATTTATAGACGCTCTTTTGGTTACCCTGATCCAGCGCTGTCAAACGTCCCAGACCATCATACTCAAAGACTGTGGAACCATTGACACTGCGCTCCACCATGGTTACCTTGGCCACCTGCCGGCCTTCTTCCACATAGGAATACGTGCGGGACATATTGCCCAGGTTCTGGGATAAGAGTTGACCATCCTCATTGTAGTAATTTGTTTCTTTATGGCCTTTATAATCTACCATGATTTCGGTAAAGCCCTTAGCCTCATATTGATATTTATGCGTGCTGCCATTGGCATCCACCACTTCAATCACATGACCTTTTTCATCTTTTTTGACGGATTGGGCGTTTTCCAGGTCACGTGCAATCTTGGCTGCCAGTTTCACCTCATTGGAAATAATCGTACCGCCGGCAATAGCAGTCTTGAGTTCCTCAACAATGGAGGAATAATTTGTCGCCACAGTAATGAGTTTGCCAAGCAAGGAGTTTTGATAAGCTTCGCCAAACAAACTATTATAGGCAGCTGCCAGGCCATTCATCAGATTCGCGGCTGCGGAATTCTGCCAGGCAGCCAAAATGGCCTGTGAGCTCATCTTGGACGCGACCAATTGCAGGAAGGCCAACATGTCATCGGAATTTTTAATGTTGTTAAACGCCGTGACAACTTCATCTTCTTCAGTGACTCCCTCTTCTTCAGCAGCCGGTTTCGCAATTGTTTTACTTTCTGCCACGCCGGCAGCCTGCACACCGGCGCCGGTTGGCGCATCCGGCATTTCATCCGGCACGTCAATATCTCCCATATCCGGATCACCAACATCAGACGTACCACCGGAACCGCTATCGAATCTATAGGAACCACCATTGGATAGAAAATCTCCCAAGCTCACACCGCCGCCCATATTCCTGGCGGAAGTTCGATAAGTACGCAGATTCGAGGCAGACCGGGTAAAATCACCGCTCTGCCCAATAGGACCGGCAGTTAATTTGCCGGTATCTAATTCCAGGGTGTCACTATAGGAAGCCTCCAAAGTAACACTGGTTGGCCACCATTGCCAGCCATCGCTCTCTTTGTACCAGGTTTCCTTCTCAATGGTCCATTTAGTACTATAGACCGGAACCTGACGTGTGCATTTCGTGTAGAGCGGATTACCTTCAGCATCATATTTTTGTGAAGAATACGTGGTTCTCTTATATTCGTTCGCTTCGGTGTCCGGATCATCAGGAATAATTTTCACATAGTAGGTTTCGGTCTTGGTGCCGATCTGTACCCGACATGATCCGGTTACCCGTTTTTTCACACCAATCGTCCCGTTGTAGAAGACATCATTGTATTTGCTCATATTGAGATAATCACCGGTTGAAGGTTCGCTTTTCCGGATCATAGTGTAGGAACTGGTTGAATACGTTGGTCTGAAACGATACTTCTTGGTAAATTGCTTTTCAAAATACTTCATATCGCTGAAGCGCGAGGTAGACCTGCCCTCTTCGTCGATGGTAACCTCAACATCTGCGACACCGATTACATCGGAGGACCCGAAATCAACCGTTTTGCATTCTCCCAGTGTCCGGCACTTATCATTCCCCCAACTGAAGGTTTCTCTCTCTGTCTGGTACTTCAGGATCAATTTCCGGATGAACGTATACGCGGCCTGGGTATCCAGCTGCACAGTATTGTCCGCGGAGGATGAATTTAAATCCGCGTTAGTGGCCCGCAAGGTCGCGCTCTCAAAATAGAATCCCTTTCTCTGATACTGCATAGTACCGCTCCAATTCGTGCCATTGGCATCAGTGAAGCTCTCATTGGCGGATGTCCAGATTCCTTTTTGGGCGGAAGCCGCTGTATAGGAATGGACAACGCCTTGAGTATCAGTCCAGGTATTAACATTCCAATTTTTATCCATAACCACGCTTCCACCGGCTGTCACCTCACCGGTAATCCGGTCAACCGCTCCGCCGCTATAAGTATAGGTAAAGGTACCCAGAAGGCCCTGGGTGCTCAGCATCCGGTTCTCAGCCGGATCCCAGGTGGTAACTCCTTTATCATCCGAGGACATGGCAATCTCGCCAATACCCGTATGGCTGTATCTTACAGTAACGTTGTCTTCGCGAAAACCGATTGAAGTGGTTATATATTGCCCGTCATTTTCAAAATAAATGGTTTGATCCCAGCCATTGGTATTATTTAATACCTGCTTCTCCAAAATACCACGCATTGAATAGCTCTCTGTTCCTGAACCGTCATATTGACCCATTAAATTGGTGTAGGTAATATTGGCTTCTCGGTGGTACCCGAAAATCGGCACGTCAGTATAAGTCCAGGTTATGGTGCTGCCATCATTATTTACGCGTGAACGGCTGATAATATTGGCATTGCCATAGCCGCTTCCTGTCATGACCCAGTGTTCGGTTCCTTTATCATCTGTCACATTCGCGGAAACCGGCCCGTCAGCGGACATAGTGTAGTGAATGGTTAAAAATTTGACGTACTGGCCATAATGAAGTTCCACCTCTTCCCAACGCGGAAAATATTTCAGATTGGTCTGCCCGGCATTGGCAGTGGTCAGATCATGTTGATAAACAGTCATGATCTCGCCAAAACGCTCACCACTATAGTACTTGACCGCCTCAGTCGGTTGGCTGTGCGGGGTCTCTTTTCCGCTGTATTCCGTCCAGGTGTACATAGCCCCACTGGGTCGCGAAGAATCGGCTGAAGCGCTGGAGCTTTCCACACCATGCGCGTCATACCAAATTGTCTTGTTTTTAGAATGCTGAATATTTTTACGAACTTCTTTTTTCATCAAACCGGTATAGGGGTTGTACTGATACGTGCTGCGGTATTTCTCACGAATCGTATCCTTACCCTGCGCTTTGTCTTGATGTGTCTCTCCAGCCAGCTTCCAGCCGGTTTTAGAATTAAAAGAAGTTCCCCAACTCTTATAGTTACCGCTGCCAGTACCTTTTGTATATGTGCTTGTGGTTAGACCTGTATTCTTATTAAATTTGATCCAGGTTTCTGTCGGATCTTGTTCCTTACCCTTGTTATCGCAGCCCCAGCTCTTGGTATAAGTGGCAACACCATAGACTGAGGTTGGAAAAAATATGGCAAAAAGAGAACGACCAAATCCACGAGAACGAGAACCACCACCATACGAGGTGAAAGTGCGGCCCCAGGACCTCCCTTTGTGCTTATTGTATTTCCAGGAAGTTCTATTCAGGCCTGTGTTTTCATTCGGCTCATAATGGGTTACACTCAATTCATCACCCGCAGCGCCATACTTATTGCCAGTAATCGATTTTTCGGTAAATCCCTTCCAACTGGTATAGCTATCCGTGGTGGAGATCGGGTTCACAGAGCGTGTCATGCCGGCAGCCCCGTCAAAATTCACATCTCCGCAATACACATGCTCCACACGTCCAGCTTCAGAAGAACTATATTTGTTCCAGCGTTTTTGATACATATTCCCTTTGGATCTCGGCAGACCGTTGGCATCAAACCAGGAATAGGTCTTACTGGCAATACTTTCCGAATAAGAAGAGGTCTTGATCCCATTTTTGGGATTGTATTTACTCCATTCTGTGGAAACACGGCTATGGTGCGTGCCTACGTAGTTGGTCGCTTTACTCCAGGTATCAATTCCAAAATTATCCGCTAAAGTCTCTACCTTACTCAATTTAGAAATGGTGGTTGAGCTCTTCTTGGTTCCGGTATTCTGATCATTGACTGTATAGGTGGTAGAGTTGCGTCCCCATTTCGCGCCGGTCCGTTTTGTGGTCTTTGTCTTATGATTAATGCCATTGCCATCATAATAAGCTTTTGCCTTGGATATCCACTGATTGGTCCACCCCGGTTTACGTGAATAGGAGGTGGCATTAGAGGTCTTGTTCAGGCCTGTCCAGTTATTCGTTTGATAGGTGGTGATGGTCTTTTTCACAGAACCATAGGCCGCAAGGTTACAGCTCCAGCTCATAAAACCGTCAGCATTGTAACGGGATTCGGTAACACCCAATTGATTGGTGCCTTTGGAATATAACATAGTCCCAAGGTCTTTGCGCATGTGGTACTCATTGTAGGTCAGCCGCGCGTACGGCAGCGTTATGGCCGGATGCGATTTGCTCCACCCGTGGGTCTGAAATCCATTATCATCATAATAGGTCCAGGACTCACTCAGCTTGGAGATGTTGTAGCTCGCCTTATTAAGGCCGGTATTGTGATCCACTTGCATCAAACCGTGAGTGACACGTCCGTACACAACACCGCGATAGTTTTTCGTGTAGGTGGATTTCGGCATACGATACTGATCTTGTGAATAATTGGTTCTGGTGTAACTCAAGTCATTTCTGGCAATAGTATAATTGGTCATGCCATCCACATGGTCATTATGTAATTCTGTGGTTGTTTTCTTGGCGCCGCCGGCCCCGTAGAAATTTTGAGTGATTGATTCATAAGCCAAACGCCATTCATCAGAAGCATATTTGGTGGTCACTTCATTGATACCACTGGTGGCCACGGTCTTATCGGACATGCCGTCACGGGCATTGGCCGTAATCTTTGTGGTCACCCAACGCGCGGCTGTGGCGCCGCGTTTGTTGTAGCTTCGGCTCCAATCCGGCAGACGCAGATTGTCATCCGTGTGATGGAAGGTCCAGGTCTTGTTCAGACCGCTCTCACCAAAAGTCCAGTTGGTCATACCATCATCCTCATCGCAGTGAATATCCGTCCAGGTGACACGGCCGTATTCGGCGCCGCGGTTGTTCTCGGTTTTGGACAGATACGGCAGACGCAGATTGTCCGACGTATGCCAGGTTGTGGTTTTGGACAATCCGTTTTCCGAAATTGACTTGTTGGTCATGCCGTCATAAATACTGGTCTGCGTATCCGTGTAAGTATAGCGTGAGAGTTCCGCGCCCTTGAAATTCCAGGTTTCCGACTCATCCGGCAGACGGTATTCATCAGCAGAATGCATGGTGTGTTTTACACTCAAGTCATTGAAAGCCCAGCTCTCATCTGTCATACCATCCTGTTTATTGGCAATAATCTGGGTCGTTGTATAACGTGAATCCAGAGCGCCCTTGTTGTTCTCAGTGATTGATGCCACCGGCAAGCGCCATTCATCCATGGCATGGTAGGTTGTGGTCTTGTTCAATACGGAAGTGGCCACGGTTTTTTCATTCATGCCGTCAAATTTATTGGCAATCATCTCCGTGGTGGTCCAACGACCCAGCTTGGCTCCCAGAAAACTGTAGGCCAAAGTGGATGCCGGCATACGCCACTCATCCTGGGAGTAAACGGTTTTGATAGTGCTCAAATCGCTGGTAACCAGGGTTGAGTCGGTCATGCCATCATCTTCATTAGAATTAATGACGCTGTTGCTCAAACGGCCGCGCAGCGCTCCGCGATAGCTGAGGGTAATGGATTGACCCGGCAGGCGGTACTCATCATCATTGTGGATTGTCATGGTGGTATTCAAACTATTTTCCGCCACTGTGATATTGGTCATACCGTCATAGCGATTGCAAAAAATATCGGTCTCAGTTTTTCGGCCCAACTCAGCGCCGCGATAACTTTCGGTATAGGATTTTTCCGGCATACGCCATTGATCCTGGGAATAAACAGTCCTTACATTATTTAACCAGTTGTACGCATGCGTTTTATTGGACATACCATCATCCTGATTGTTGGTAATAAGGGTATGTGTTAAGCGTCCGCCCAAAGCGCCGCGGAAATTCGTGGAGTACGATTCTTTGGCCATACGGTATTCGTCTTGAGCGTATATGGTCAATAGCGTATTCAATTTGCTTGTCGCAAAGGTCGAATCGGTCATACCATCCACATGACTATTCTCAATAGCGGTGAGCGTATCACGGCCATAATTCGCGCCTTTTTTATTTTTCATAGATGAACAGACCGGCATGCGCCATTCGTCAGCAGAGTGCCAGGTGGTCGTGGTGACCAAACCGGTTTCAGCCACAGTCTTGTCGGTCATACCATCATCGAGGTTGGCAGTGATATCCGTATAGGTATAGCGTCCGTCCAAAGCGCCCCGGAAACTGAGTGACTCAGAATAATCCGGCAGACGGAATTCATCTATTGAATGTACAGTACTGGTCCAATTCAACTGATTAACGGCAAACGACGCTGTGGTCATACCGTCCATTTTGTCAGTAAAAATATCCGTCACAGTAAAACGGCCCAAATTGGCTCCTAATTTGTTAAAGGTCTGTGATTTCGTGGGCATACGCCACTCGTCTTGGGCATGTATTGTAACCACAGTATTCAGGCCATTTTCCGCAATTGTTTTATCAGTCATACCATCATAATGGTTGCTGCTTATATCCGTATCCGTCACTCGGCCCAGTAAAGCGCCGCGAAACCCGGTGGTCTCTGAATATTCAGCCATGCGCCATTCATCCCGGCTGTGTACAGTCTTGATTTTATTCAAGCCATTAATGGCCAGGGTCTCGTTTGTCATACCATCATTTTTACTGGCTGTAATGTCCGTGTAAGTCAAACGGCCATAATACGCGCCACGGAAGCTCTTGGTTACCGACTCTTCCGGCAGACGGTATTCGTCAGTTCCATGCACGGTCCGGGTCCAGTTTAAACTATTCACACCCAGGGTCTTATCGGTCATACCATCTTGTTTGTTGGCGTCAATAATGGTTAGAGTGTCGCGTCCCAACTCAGCTCCACGGAAGGTCTCGGAAAACGAAGCATATGGCAGACGCCACTCATCAGAGGCATGCAGTGTGGTGGTCCGATTAAGATCGTTTTCAGCCACGGTATTGTCGGTCATACCATCAATATGGTTGGTATCAATTTCCGTATGCGTATAACGGCTGCCCAAAGCGCCCTTAAAATTCCAGGTATGTGATTCTTCTGCCATGCGCCATTTGTCCTGTGAATATACGGTCTGGACATTACTTAGGGCAGTCTTGGCCAGAGTGAAATCGCTCATCCCGTCATCTTCATTGCTCCAGATATCAGTATGAGAGTAACGGGAGAGCAAGGCACCGCGGAAATTCCAGGATTCGGTAGCTTTTGGCAGGCGGAACTCATCACTTGAATGCATAGAATGGGTCAAGCTCAATCCGCTCAAGGCCCAGGTATCATCGGTCATACCGTCTTCTGTGTTGGTATTAATCGTAGTCCAGCTCAAGCGGCCTAATTCAGCGCCAAAATTGTTTTCAGTCTTGGAAAGTCCTGGTAAACGCCACTCGTCTTTGTTGTGCCAAGTCGTAGTTTTGGCCAGACCGGTTTCCGAAACCGTCATATCGGTCATACCATCTACATGATTGGCGGTAATCTCGGTCTTGGTGTACCAGCTCAGCAACGCGCCGCGCCAGCTCCTGGATTCCGAAGACTTTGGCATACGCCATTGATCAGTGGAATATACGGTCTTGGTAATATTTAAATTATTCCAGGCCAGGGTTTCATCGGTCATACCATCCATTTTGTTGGAATCAATAAGTGTCTGGGTTTCACGGCCGAAATTCGCCCCAAAATTATTAACGTTCTTAGAACCATACGGCAGGCGCCATTCATTGGAAGAATGCCAGGTGGTGGTGGTGCTCAACTCATTCACACTCACTGTCATGTCGGTCATTCCATCTGAGTGGTTGGAGGTGATATCGGTCTCAGCATCCCTGCCCATCTCCGCGCCATAGTAATTGTGCACGTAGGATTTGATTGGCATACGCCACTCATCCTGTGAATGCACGGTTCTGGTTTCACTCAAACCATTGACCGCAAAGGTTTCATTGGTCATACCGTCCTGCTCGTTGCTGTCAATCGTTGCCTCGGTATAACGGCCTTTCAAAGCGCCCTGCCAACTGAAGGTGCGTGAATCTTCGGGCAGACGCCATTCGTCTTGGGCGTGATTGGTAATAACCAAATTCAGGCCGCTTAAAGTTACGGTTTGGTTGGTCATGCCATCTTCATGATCAGTAAACATCGCGGTCAAGGTACTACGGCCCAATTCAGCGCCATAGAAATTCTCAGTCTTGGATAATTCCGGCGCGCGCCACTCATCCTGAGAGTGATAGGTCGTGGTTTTACTCAATAAATTTTTAGAGCTGGTCACATCGGTCATGCCGTCATTGTGATTGGACTGGATCTGCGTGTAGGTGTAGCGGCCCATCAAGGCGCCACGGAAGCCCAGGGTTTCGGATTTATAAGGCATACGCCATTGATCCGAGGAGTGTTTGGTTTTCGACCAATTCAATTCGTTTTTGGCAAAGGTCTCGTCTGTCATACCATCCAATTTATTGCTGGTAATAAAGGTGGTGGTATCTCTGCCCAATTCCGCGCCGAATTCATTCTCGCTCCGCGATATCCAGGGCAGACGCCATTCGTTCTGCGCGTGAATGGTCGTGGTCTTATTCAATCCATTTTCGGAAATCGAGACATCCGTCATACCGTCTTCATGATTGCATTGAATTTCACCGACTGTATGCCGCCCCATCAAAGCGCCGCGGAAGCTCCGGGTTTCTGTAGCGCTTGGCATACGCCACTCATCCTGCGAGTGCGTGGTTTTGGTCCAGGTCAGCGAGTTTTTGGCAAAAGACTCATCCGTCATTCCGTCTTGGTGATTGGCTGTGATGTCTGTGTGTGTAAACCGGCCCAACAAGGCGCCGCGGAAGCTCCAGGTGAGTGCTTCCTGTGGCAGGCGCCATTTATCCTGGGAGTGCGTGGTTTTAGTAAAAGTCAATTTATTCATAGCAAAGGTGCTGTCAGTCATACCATCTTGTTGATTGGCTGTAATGCTGCTAATGGTCAAGCGGCCGTATTCCGCACCTTTTTCGTTTTTGGTTTTGGAAAGCCAAGGCAAACGCCAGTTGTCCTGTTTGTGCCAAGTGATGGTTTTGCTCAGCGCGTTTTTCGCCATAGTCCTGTTGGTCATGCCATCCAGGTGGCTGCAGGTGATATCTGTAATGGTATGACGTCTCATCAAAGCGCCCCGGAAGGTCCAATTTTGGGACATCTCTGACATACGCCATTGGTCCTGGGAATAGTTGGTTTGGGTATGAGACAATTTATTCCTGGCAAAGGTCTCGTCCGTCATGCCATCAAATATGTTGGAAGTAATATCCGTAGTCGTGTAGCGGCCGAATTCCGCTCCCCGGTAATTGTAAGACTCCGACCATTTCGACAGACGGTACTCATCTTGGGCGTACTCGGTCCGGTTCCAGTTCAATTCATTGCGTGCCAAAGTTTCATCATTTATGCCGTCATCTTCATTGCAATCAATAATAGTCCAGGTCAGACGGCCAAGTTCCGCGCCCCGAAAATTCTCAGTCTTGGACAGACCCGGTAGACGCCACTCGTCCTGCCGATTGATGGTCGTAGTCCGGGATAAACCGTTTTCCGACACAACCATGTCGGTTATGCCGTCCACTTTATTGGTGGTAATCTGTGCTTTGGAAACACGTGCCAGCAAGGCGCCGCGGAATGACCAGCTCTTGGAAGCCTCCGGCATACGCCACTTATCCTGCGAGTATTCAGTCAAGGTCCAGCTCAATTTGTTCATTGCAAAGGAGGCATCGGTCATCCCATCCTCATGATCCGAGGCCAACAGGGTCAGGTTATCCCGGCCAAAAATTGCGCCATAATTATTGTGGTTTTTGGAGAGCCAAGGCAGACGCCACTGATCATGCGCGTTGTACGTGGTGGTGGTGCTCAAATCATTCACTGCCACGGTCTTGTCCGTCATACCGTCTAAACGATTGGTTTCAATAGACGTGGTGGTTTCACGGCTCTTGTTGGCGCCAAAGTAATTCTTGGCAAAAGATTTCATAGGCAGACGCCATTCGTCATCCGCGTGCCAGGTAGTGGCTTCGTTCAACCCGTTGGTAGAAAAAGTTTTGTTAGTCATGCCATCTTGCTTGTCCGTCTCGATATCCGTCAAGGTGTGCCGACCCAGCAAGGCGCCGCGGAAACCCCAAGACTCGGAGTGCCTGGGCAGACGCCATTCGTCCTGCGTATGCGTGGTCTTGGTCCAATTCAATTTGTTCATAGCAAAGGTCTCGTCCGTCATGCCATCTTGCTTATTAGTATTAATAACCGTGATACTATCACGGCCAAATTCCGCTCCATAAAAATTATGTGCGTAGGACATGGCCGGCAGACGCCAGGCATCTTGATGATGTACGGTTATTGAATAATTGAGTCTGTTTTTGGACAAAGTTTTGTCGGTCATACCATCATACCGGTTGCTGTCAATCCAGGTCATGGTATCGCGGCTCCACTCGGCACCAAAGCTATTATGTGTAAAAGATTTTTCCGGCAGACCAAAGGTGTCCTGAGAGTGCCAGGTTGTGGTTTTGTTCAGATCGTTTTTCGCAAAGGTTTTCTCAGTCAACCCATGGTAAATATTGCCTTTAATGGTGGTCTCGGTTTCACGACCCATTTCAGCGCCACGATAATTTTTGGTGTAGGTTTTGCCTGGCAAGGCATAATTATCATCATTATGAATGGTCAAGGTCTCGTTTAGGACGGTTTTGGCAAAAGACCATAACGTCATTCCCGTGTCTGCTTCATATGCGGATTCGGTAGTGGAAATCCGGCTGAGTTCAGCGCCCATATTCGCAAACTGGCGGGACCAAACCGCATCACCATGAATATCAAACCGGCTGTAGGTGGTCCCCATAATATCTTTGGCAATGTTGGTCTGCATGCGACCGTGGGCATCATACACATAAGAGGCTGTCATTTTACTGCGGACGTTGTAAATACCGAAGTTGTCCATCTGATTTTGCAAAACGCAGAGTGAATCTTTATCAAACTCTTTTTTGATATTGGTCATGATGTTTTTACTTTTGGCCACAGTTATGAAGCCTTTGGAATCGTATTCATTGAAGGTGATGGTATCCCGGCTATAAATAACACTATAGTTATCATAACGCATATTGGCCAGGGCCAGGGCATCTCTGTTGTAGGTGTTAATGGAGCAGCCTTTGAGATCGGTCTGTTTGCTTAAAGTCATGAAACCTTCACCATCATATTCATTAATGGTCCATTGCTGACGGGCATGCCCGTATTTATTCTCGCGGAAGGAAACAGTAACCAATTCATCAATATTGTACCAATTCTGGGTGTAGCCGTTCTCATCGGTGGTATCGCTCCAGACCATATAGCCGTCTGCGTTATATTCGTAGCTGGAAACTTCCTGGCGCGGATAGCCAAAATACTTTTCCCGGGTGCTCACCCGCATCAAACCGTCAATATCAAATTCATTGATGGTAAACCCGCGTTCGTCATCCACACGGCTCTCCACCAATTCGCCTCTGGCATATGTATAAGTAGTGATTTTGACCTTGGGGAAACCGTAAATATCTTTACGAACGCTGAGTGACATCAGCCCATTTTCAGAAAAAGTGTTTTCCGTAAAGCCACGGGAATCAATCTGATAACTCTCGATTAATTCTCCACTGGCATTATATATATTGGTTACCCAATTCTGGCGTGGAAAACCGTGCAGATTAATCCGATGCACAACCTCGACCTGCTCATTTTCATCATAGGTGGTTAGGCTTTTGCCCTTCACATCCCGGGAAATGCTTTTTACCAGAATACCGTCTTTGTAAACGCGTTCCTCAATTGATTTTCTTGGAAATCCAATGGAATTATAACGTCCTATTTTCTTGGGTTGTTCATATTTATTATACCCGGTGTTCGAATAGCCCTTTTCATCCACCGCCAAGGTCCTGACCATGCGGCCCTTGGCATAGGCATGCGCACTCACAGTTACACGGCCCCATTTGTTCATGACAATGTTTGTCGCCGGTTTGCCAAACACATTGTAATGAGTCTCACTTACAGAATCCGGTCCCACCTCTTTGCTGTAGACCATGGTGCCACCCACATACTGATAATCCGTAATGGTTTGTTTGCCATTGTGCTTGGTAAAAATTGTCTGCAACGGTTGGTCGCTCTTGCCGTCACGCATGGTGGTCATGCGCACACCAAAGGCTTCCTGGGTATAGGAGACCCGGCGGCCAACAGCATCCGTCCCGCAGGCTGTGGTCTCAACCACACCATTATTTAATACTTTAACTTTTTTCGTCGACAATTCGGTTTTAGGATCATGCCAGGTATACAGAGTACTACGATGATTAATGGTGATGGCAAGGAGCAGCTTGTCACTCTGGTCATATTCATAGAGAGTGGTTTCGTACTCATTAATACTGCTGGTTTTATTGCCTTCGGCATTATAGGTAAACTCGGTCCGCAATCCATGTGCATCGCTCTTGGCAATTACCTGGCCTTCAATATTATACTCTTTCCTGATGGTTTGAGTATAAGTCTGAAAACCAATGGTGAGGGTAATCGTCTCAGTAGAGTAAATGATATTTCCTTTTTCGTCGACCACATAACTGATCTTGACCTTTTTGCCGGCTTCTTCGATACCAATAATTCTTCCGCTCTTGTCATAATGCGTTACTTTGTGCTTGGGTTTAAAAGAACCATCCGTGCTCCGAACGTCTTCAATCCTGGAGAGAATGCGGCCATCTCTATCCAGCACGTACTGATAAGTGTATTCGCCATCTTTGCCGACCTTTTTCCGGATCCGGCCCGATTCATCAAAATATTTCGTAGTTACATCTTCAATTGTGCCGCCGCGGGAAGGCGAAATTTTCCTCTCTTTTTTACTGATCAGAACACCTTTATTATCCACGACGTTTTCATGCACGGTGCGAATACCGTTTTCAATAACTTCAACCAGTTGACCGCCTTTATACCGTTTCTCTTTCCGATTGCCTTGGCTATCCTCTTCAATGCTGGCAATCATTTCGCCATTGTCATCTTTGATGGTAGTAATATCGGTCCGCACACCATTCTGATCAATCTTGGCAATGATTGCTCCGGTCTTCGGATCCATCATCACGCGGCTGCTCTTGCCGGTATTCATCTCACGCTCGATGTAGCTGATGGTTTTGCCTTTTTCATTTTTTACATAGTTTCTGAAAAATTTGGTGCCCTGCGGGTTGCTGGACTGGACAATATTGCCTTTGGCATCGTAGTGTTTGGTTTCAGTGCCCTGCTTGCCGGTTTTCACGGTTTTGCGTAATTTTCCATCCGCATTTTTGAAATATTTGGTCTGTGAAATGATTTCGCCGGCAGCGCTCTTTTCCATCACCGGCCTGCCGTTTTCATAAATAATGACCTTGCCATCCGGTTTAATGACTTCTTTGAGTTTGCCGTCGCCGTCATACTTGCGGACTTCACCGGAGAAAAATTTAATGGTGACCACAACTCCTGCGTCCCCACTCTCGACGACTGTGCTGGCTTTGATCTTAATGCCCTGTTCTTTGAGTTTCTGGATGATGTTAGGTAAAAGTTTGTCAGATATCTCCGCCGAGGACATAGTTGCCCCTGCAAATAATAGCAGCGTACCTAACAAGGCAAGGGTTCCTAACCAATTTGTCTTTTTCATGAGACCAAATCTCCCCCGGACGTTTTTAATATCGAGTTGACTTGAAATTTTTGCAGTCATCTCGCTCCCTCCTTTTTAGAAAAACATTTTTTTACAAAAAATGCTCGATTTTTTTTTAAATTCCCACCTTTTGTTTGAAGTATATCACATAAAAATGGGCATTGCAAATTCACCGGGTAAATAATGTCCTTTAAAACACGAGTTTTTCTAGAAAATATCGGCCTTACCCTCAATTGTAAATTTTTTTAGGTTTTTAGGATTTTTTTAAAAAACAGAAATAAATAAGTGTGCTGGACAACTGCAATTAGTTGCTCAGGCTCCTAGTTGTTGCTGATACTGAGTAGTGTGTGTGATCTAATCCGCCAGTCTGCGTGTTCCTCCATGACTATATGAAATTATGAATATGAAAAAAGATTCAGACTGGCAGCCTGATTTTTCGATGTTCGACGTGTCTGCTTTTTCGGAAGAAGATCACCTTTATGCATCTAAAAAACACAAAATAATCCCAGCTGTTTTTTTTCATTCATTAAATCTGATAGGCTTCAATTTTATAACCGCATTGCTTGCAAATACATTGGTTACCGTTGGCATCCAGGACAATATTTCGGCATATAGGACACATGAGTATTTCGTTTAATGATTTTTTTATTTTATGTTTTGCTGAGGTTGTTTTTTTTATAACGCGTTTAATCTCTTCTTTTTTTCTTATAATATCAGTTGAAGTCTTGTGATTTTTCTCATACTTTTGTCGAAGTTTATAGCTGGAATCCATTTCTTCCTGAAAATCGACAAAGCTGTCTGTTTTAATCTCAAAGGAAATCTCATTCTCCCATTCAAGGACTGTATAAAACCGGGCACGATGTCTTTTGAAAAACAATTTAAAAATGAAATCCGTTTTCAACAAATCATGAAATAATCCGCCCAGAGGATTCGACCATTTTTTAGGTGTAAATATCAACTTTCCGTTTTCGACGGAAAGCACCCAACGATGAAAACTCCAACCGAATATTATTTCGCCGGCCAGACTGGGTGATTCTATATAGCCCCGTTTCGCTACTCGCATCATCTCTTTTATTCCTTTTTCCGGATTTTCAAGATGCTCCACGACGTGGCGACAAATTATATAATCAAAAGCATGATCTCTAAAAGGAAGATTTTCAAGATCCGCCACAACCAAAGAGCGATCAATAATAATTTGTCCGCCGCGTTCTGAATCACCCTGCATATATTTATCCACCAATACATCAGCTCGCGGATGCGGATTATCACCGCTCCCGATTTCTAAAACAATATCCGAAGGTCTAATATTCATTTTCTCTCCTCGTATGTATTTACCCCTTACTCCTTCAAACAAAATATCACATTAAAATAACGCGGAACATTTGAGACGGTACCCGTTACAATTGAATGGTTGTGTGCCCCGTCAACATTGGTACTTCCACTAACAACATGAGTATGATACTGTCCCGCTGCTTGCATATTGCTTCCCGACCCTCGCGGAATATTAACGTACCCAATATTATTCTGAGAAGTAATATTTACACCATGCGAATGGCTCCCGGGAGAAGTTGTATTCCCCCCATGACTATGACTATCTGCGCCGCCGGCATGTCCGCCCGAATAGGACGCTGCGCCACGGGGAAATAAGCCGTCGAGTTCGGTCAACCGCCGATAGCCAACCGGGCAGGTTGCGCCGGTCCACATAATAATCGCTCCCTTGGGTGTTCCATCCTTAGCTCTCATGGCATACGGCACACTCTGAAGCTGTTGCCGGGGTGACATAGGCCGGCTGTCACCGGCAACATGGACCTCCAAATAATAAGGGTAATCAAAGCTCAGACTGCTCATCGAAGTTTGGCTGCCCAACGCCATGTCAAAATATCCCCCTTGTGTGTTGATATTTTGCACCTCGCTCCATCCGGTAGGTGTGTTGCCGGTTGCTTGATAATACAACGTAAAAGTAACTCCATAGGTTCCATCAGCCACTGCATTTCCACTACCATCAGTCAGTCTTCCCTGGTAATTAATCGTACCCGGGATATCCGCCATGGCTATTTGCGAAAAAATTCCTGTTAATATTGCCATAATCATCATGATTTTTTTCATTTTTTCCGCCTCCTTTTTTGTACCTCAAGCAAAGATACTATGTTAAAAACCGCTTACCATTCCTTAACCATTAGCTTTTCTTTGCGCCCCTTGCCGGTCCTGCCGGTCCTTTGACGAACTTTTTCAATAGAGCGCAAAGGGCGACTTATCTGCTTAAACACCAAAGAGCGGGGCAGCTTGGCGTGATACTCGTAGGGAACGCTCGCGAGCGTTCCCTACTTGACCAGGACGATTTTTTTCTTCACGATTGTGGTTCTGCCATCAGCCCCTTTGGCTTTCACCCGCATGATATACACACCATTCGCCAGATTCGACATATTCCATCTCCAATAATTCTTTCCGGCAGGCTTCATATCCCAGCGCTTGGAAATCACCAGTTGGCTACTGGTGGTATAAACTTTGATCTCAATATCTGCGGCTCGAGCCAAATGGAAATAAATATGCGCGATAGACCCCCGGATAGGATTGGGCGCGGCATAGACCCACTTCTTGGAAATTATTTCACCGTTAAATGTGCGGATTGGCGTACTGGTCACCGTAATGGTGGGTGTTACCGTTGGGGTCGGAGGCAATATAAAATATTCATTGAAAAATCCTGTTTGAATAGAAAAACCCTCTCCCCAGGTCTGACCTATCACAGATTCTCCGACACTGTTGATGATATTTTTACCAGCGCCGGATATGGTCGTTCCCGAAGCATTCACTACAACCGGTTGCACAACATGCTCTGCCTGTGAATAATGTGAAAATAGCACTAACGATATAACCGTGACGAATAAAATCCGCCGCATATTTCATACCCCTCATTAAACTATTGATATTGCAGTAGCATTAACCATACCACCAAATAACACACTAAATAATCAACAATTGGAGCAAAACTACAAATATCATAGCATAGTCATCCTTGAATCGAACTATCTTTTTATAATTCCGTTTTATAATTCCGGGGCAATTGCTTTCGTGGGTCTCCGCTCCCAACAAGGTTCTCCGTGGAGAACGAAGATAAAACGATGGTCTTTACGTCATTGAATTACATCTTGGAAAAGCAATTCAGTAGTTGTGTGACTCATATTAAGTTTAAGGTTCAAATGCTTCGTAAGCTATCAGTTATGTTTCTTTTTTTGTCATCCCCGAATGCTTGTATCCCCGACAAGAGCATTCGAGGACGGATACGGTTTAAAAAACCAGATTC
>JAGLMY010000038.1 GCA_023139775.1 bacterium | reverse complement strand
TTGTTTAACTGCGCAGTTCACTGACTTATTACCTGGTCGTGGGATGCGAAACCATATCCCCGATAAAAACATTCGGGGATGACAAAAAAAGAAAACAACCATAATTCCTACAAATCATTTTATTTTCAATGCTAATGCTTATTTCGCCAATAGAAAATTACCCACAGATTCTGCTGAAGAGGCAAATTCAAATTTGAAAGTAAATAAGTATGCTGGAAAACCAGGATTCTGTCTTGTGCTCTCCAGGTCGGGAAGTGTTATTTCCGGGCGTTTCTCTTTTTTATAGGTGTGAGCACTTCGATCAGAGCAACAGCATAGGCAGCCAATCCCTCATTACGGCCGATAGCACCCAACCCTTCATTGGTAGTTGCTTTGACGGAAACTTGCTCTGCTTTAATTCCCAAAGCCCGAGCTATCCGCCGACACATCACCGGAACCTGGCGGGAAATTTTGGGTGCCTCGGCCAGCAGCATACAATCAATATTGCTTGGTGAGCAATGATGCCGGTCCAGCTGTTTTTTTACCTCAGCCAGAAATTCCAAAGAATTCCGATTACGCTGGCGCTGTGACGTATTGGGAAAGAGCCTCCCTATATCTCCTAAACCGGCTGCCCCCAACAAGGCATCACAGATAGCATGACAAATAACATCCGCATCCGAATGCCCTCTCAACTGAAACCCAGCCTGCGGAAACGCCACCCCTCCCAGGCGCAGCTTTTTTCCAGGCATGGTTTGGTGCACATCATAGCCCAAGCCAATACGAATCATAACCAGCCATCCACCCTTGGTTAATGTCCTTGTGTTTCAAGTAATATCTCTGCCAATTCCAGGTCATAGGGTTTGGTGATCTTAAAATTATTCACTTCACCCTCCACGACTTCAACCGGTTTTTCTAAATATTCCACCAGTCCGGCATCATCCGTGGCAGTCAGCTTTTTCTTCCAGGCATTCTGGTAGGCCGCTCTTAATACTGAATATTGAAACCCTTGCGGTGTTTGAATGGCCACCATACTGCGCCGATCCACAGTTGTAGATACCATGTTTTTTTCATCCACCCGTTTGAGTGTATCGACCAAGGTAATCCCCGGTACCGCGGCCCCGGAATTTTGAGCTGCGGTAATCACGCGTTGAATCAGGGCAGGTGAACAAAAAGGACGCGCAGCATCATGAATCAAAACAATCTCTGTGTCTGCGTCCAAGCAATCCATTCCGCAGCGAACTGAATCCTGACGCCGGACACCACCGCAAATCACCTCTTTTACTTTTGCCTCCGGACAGGTCTTCTCACAACTATTTTTAGCGCGTTCCACTTCGCCGGAGGGAACCACCAAAATACAACTTGCTATGCTTTCCATAGTAGCAAAAGTTTTCAAAACATGCTGAAAAAGAGGATATCCACCCAACCTAAGAAATGCTTTAGGCGTGATGTCACTCATTCGCCGGCCTTGCCCACCGGCCACTAAAATGACTTCTGTCTTGATTGCCATCAGCCTTGGCCTGTGCTCTTGCGTTTGGCAAAAACCATACGTCCGGCTGCGGTTTGCAAAACCGAAGTAACACCGACCACCTGCTTCTGATTCAGCAACTGGCGTCCGTTTTCTACGACCACCATGGTTCCATCCTCAAGATACCCCACCCCTTGGCCCGGTTCCTTGCCTTCCTTAACAATCCGAATCATCATCTCTTCTCCGGGCAGCACTACTGTCTTTACCGCATTGCTCAAATCATTGATATTGAGCACCGGGATGCCTTGCAGACCGGCAACTTTATTCAAATTTATATCATTGGTCACTAATTTTCCCTTAAGACGTTTGGTCAAGCGTAATAATTTTTCATCCACTACCGGCACATCTGGAAAATCTTGGTTGCTAATCTGTACTTTCAGGCCGGGATTTTTTTTCAGATCAGCTAAGGTATTCAAACCACGGCGTCCCCGATTGCGTTTGAGCTCATCCGTCGAATCAGAAATTCGTTGCAATTCGCGCAACACAAAAACCGGAACAATGAAACTGCCTTCTAAAAATTTAGTTTTACATATGTCCGCAATGCGGCCGTCAATAATCACCGAGGTATCCAGTACTTTATAGCCGCAAACCGTGTTTCCTGACCACCAATACTCCAGTCCAGCCAGACCAACAGCTACTAAGCCGCCCAGCACAGCGCCTATTCCAGAGAACGGCAGAAATTTATAACCCAGCAAAAGGAATGATATAATAAATAAAACCCTGATAAAAACGGAAAAAATATTCACCGCTTGCTCCTTTCTTCTGTCACTGTAATACTGTAGAGACGCGATTAATCGCGTCTCTACATAGAACAATCCATGTGTCTCCTTGTGCCCGTTTTTTGGGTATGTGGTGAATATACCTTTTTGGTTCCGGCTTGTCCGGGTTAAGTAAAAATCATTGCCAAAGCATCTGTTAACAAGTTCATCCCCAAACATTCAATCGAACTGTTGGGTTTTACTTTTTCCCGGTTACGCTCCGGGAGCAGGCACCGTTTGAATCCTAATTGAGCCGCTTCTTGCACCCGGCGTTCAGGTTGTGAAACAGCTCGGATTTCACTTCCCAGTCCCACTTCGCCAAAGATTACCAGATCCGAAGGAAGCGGTCTGTCTTTCAAGCTCGAGGCCACAGCCGCCACAATAGCCAAATCTACCGCCGGTTCTGTAACCGCCAGACCGCCGGCCACAGAGAGAAAGACATCTTGCGCCCCAAGGTTGAACCCGGCTCTTTTCTCCAGCACGGCCAACATGAGACCGGAACGATTGTAATCCAGTCCGGAAACACGCCGCTGCGGCATCCCAAAATACGAGGTCGCGGTCAAGGCCTGTATCTCAATCAACAAAGGACGACTGCCTTCCATACTTACAGCAATCGCGGAACCCGGTGTCTGTGCGCGCCGCTCATTCAGAAACAAACGCGAAGGATCACCGATCTGATTTAATCCCCCGGAGCTCATCTCAAAAACACCCACCTCATTGGTAGGGCCAAAACGATTTTTCACAGTACGGAGAATGCGATATTCATGCTGATTATCACCCTCAAAATATAGCACTGTATCCACCATATGTTCCAGAATACGAGGGCCGGCTAAGACACCTTCCTTGGTCACGTGCCCCACAATAAAAACCGCCGGTCCGTTGTTCTTGGCCAAGGTCATTAAGGTCCCGCCGCACTCGCGGACCTGACTTACTGATCCTGGTACAGAACCAATCTCTTCCTGGGTTAGGGTCTGTATGGAATCCACAATGATGATTTCCGGGGAGAGTTTTTGCGCTGTGGTCAAGATGCTTTCCATCCGGGTTTCACAATAAATATACATATCGCCAGGCGGTGTACCCAAACGATCAGCTCGCATTTTAATCTGAACACTGGATTCCTCGCCACTGATGTACAGAACACGCCGGCCGCTTTTGGCCAACTCAAAAGCTGCCTGCATCAACAAGGTTGATTTTCCAATCCCCGGATCACCACCCACTAAAATGAGCGATCCCGGTACGATTCCACTGCCCAAGACACGGTCCAGTTCAACTAAACCGGATGGAATCCGTGGTGTTTGGCCGCTTTGCACCTCAGCTAAACGTTGTGCGGATTCGGCGTTTCCCAGCATTGTCCGGGCTCTGCATTTTCCTGCCCGAGGTTTATTCTCTTCCAGCATTTGATTCCAGGCACCGCAATCCGGACAGCGTCCCAGCCATTTGGGCGAGACATGACCGCAGGTTTGGCAGACATATTGAATTTTTGTGTCCGTTTGCCGGCTCATTGCTTCCAGAGTAATTTCCAGGGATTTTCTTTGAGTTCTTTAACTAATTTTTTCAAATCTTTGGCCATTTGTTCATCATTGATCAGTGTTCCCAAAGGTCCGTCGGTTTTCTCCAGTTTTTTAATATGTTGATCCAAACTCGCTGAAGTCGACTGTAAATTGTCCAGGATCTTAGTAATATTCTCTCGATTAGTGTCAGAAAATAATTTTTCCAATTCCGCGGTCACACTGGCAATATCTTGAGAAAAGCGGTTGATGGCTGCTGTGGAGGCAGCTACGTTGATAAAACTCTGATTTATGTGTTGCTCATTCTTTTTCACCAAGCGATCCAGACCCTCGGACAAACTGCCGAAATTTTTCATCATGTCACCCAAAGAGGTTTGCATATCCGGATCCCCCAGGACGAGTTTGAGCGAATCAGCAACTTGGCCCAGACGTTGGAAGGCTTTGTCCATGTTGGTCGATTCAATACCTTCCACATGTTCATTTTCCTGTAAATACTCTCCGGTATCCTGTTGAGCCACCACGTTGAGGTATTTGTCGCCCATCAAGCCTTTGGAAAGTATTTGAAATTTGGCATTTTTGGGCACCTTGACCTTGTTGTCCAACATGACTTTCAAGTGTACCCGATCCCCTTCCACCTGGATTTCCGCGACATGACCGATTTTAACCCCGCCGCCAATAACTACATCTGCCTGCGGCTTTATGGCATCCACAAATTGGAACGATACATCGATTGGATATCCGGCTTGGCCAAAATGAATTTTCTCCACGGTCACAATAGTGATTGCCAACAACAAGAGGGCAACACCTATTGTGATTCCGACTTTTAATTCCAAAGTTGCAGTTTTACGAGCAGCCATGGTAACCTCCTAGACCAGCATAATCGGCCCTTTGGCCGAACCGGTGACAAATTGACGAATCAACGGATTTTTGGTTTTTTTGATCTGGGCAGGTGTCCCTACCCCTACGATTTTCCCTTCATGCAGCATAGCCATCCGGTCCGCGATTTTGTACGCACTGACCATATCATGCGTTACCGCAATAGAGGTTGCGGACAGTTTTTTATTAAGTTCAATAATCAAGTCATTGATCGCGTCAGCCATGATCGGATCAATTCCGGTCGTTGGTTCATCATAGAGAATGACTTCCGGATCCATGGCAATGGCCCGCGCCAAAGCCACACGTTTTTTCATGCCGCCGGACAATTCAGAGGGATATTGCTGCTCAATATTTTTCAATCCCACCATGGCCAGCCG
>JAGLMY010000037.1 GCA_023139775.1 bacterium | reverse complement strand
AATCGGGAATCTGGTTTTTTAAACCTTATCCCCGATAAGAGCATTCGGGGATGACAAAAAAAATACATGACTGACATGTTACACAGATGTGAACAATTATGCTAAAATTATATCTGCCCTAAATTGGGTTGATTGGGAGTTTTACTGGAAAGGTGAGTCAGTATGAAAATCAATGGAAAACCCTATCGTACCATATGGCTGAACGAGAAGAACAAAGACAAGGTTTGCATTGTTGACCAAACTAAATTGCCGCATGAATTTGTCATTGCAGAATTAAGCACAGCAAATGATTTTACTCGTGCCATAAAAGAAATGCAGGTGCGGGGCGCGATTTTAATCGGAGCGGCGGCGGCCTATGGGATCTATGTGGCTGCTTTGGAAGCGCCGCGTGTTGCAGGATTTGACGCGTTTGTTCAGGCTGCGGCTGATAAATTAAAAGCTACACGCCCGACTGCCGTTAATCTGGCCTGGGCCATTGATCGTCAATTAGAAAAAATCAGCCATGGCCATACGGTTGATGAAAAAATATCCATTGCCATGAGCAATGCCATGGCCATAGCGGCTAAAGAGGAAGCGGCCTGTAAAAAAATCGGAGAACATGGCCTGGAAGTTATAAAAAAAATCAGTGAAGCTAAGGGTGATGAACCGGTTAATATCTTGACCCATTGCAATGCCGGCTGGTTGGCTTGCGTGGATTATGGCACAGCCACAGCCCCGATCTACGCGGCTTTTGATCATGGGATTAATATACATATCTGGGTAGACGAAACCCGTCCCTGGAACCAGGGCGCTCGTCTGACAGCCTGGGAACTGGGCCAACACCAGGTGCCACATACCGTGATTGCGGACAATACGGGCGGACATCTTATGCAGCACGGTATGGTGGATTTGGTCATGGTGGGCAGTGATCGGACCACCCGGACCGGCGATGTGGCCAATAAAATCGGCACCTATTTGAAGGCCCTGGCGGCGCAGGATAATCATATTCCTTTTTATGTGGCCTTGCCTTCGTCCTCTTTTGATTGGAACATGCGTGATGGAGTGCGGGAAATACCCATCGAAGAACGGGGAGGAGAAGAGGTCAGACAGATTCAGGGAAGGTGCGAAGGAGTTATTAAAAGTGTGCTGTTAACACCGGAAAACAGTCCGGTGGCCAACTTTGGTTTTGATGTGACACCTGCCCGCTTGATCTCTGGTTTGATAACAGAACGCGGGATCTGTGAAGCCAACGAAACCGGCATTCAAAAAATGTACCCGGAACATCATTGATGGTTCGGCAGGTCCGCTCTTTGGGATGTGGAAGAATCACGTATTACCGAACGGGAAAATCAAGTGTGATCAGCTTGTTTTTCTCAGCAATATTCCCTTACGGTAATAATTACTTGACACTTATTTAATAAACCGGCTGTTTTTTTAAAAATCCACGAAGAGGTCTGAGTGGATTTTAAATCACCCGGTCATTCCCGCCGTCAATCGGGATTTGCGCGCCGGTAGTTTTAGCAAAAGCAGATCCTGCCACTGCGCAGGCCAGCGCTGCCACATCTTTTGAGGTGATTTCTACTTTTAACAAATTGTTGGTTTTGTATTCTTCGATACTCATGCCATAGTGCTGTGCGCGTTTTTCCAGGACCTCAGGTGTCCATATTTTTGTATCAAAAACAGCGTGCGGATGGAGCATGTTGACACGGATGCCCTCGCCACCCAATTCCAAGGCAGCCACCCGTCCCAATTGGGTGAGCCCGGCTTTGGCAACCGAATAGGCCGCAGCTCCGGCGCCAGGCGCGGGGACGTTTTTGGAAGCAATAATGATAATTGCCGGATTCAGACCATTGCGAAGATACGGAATGCAGATTTGTAAAAGCATTTCATGACTGGTCAGGTTCAAGTTCAGGCTTTGTTTCCAAGTATCCGAATTTAAGGATTCGATCGTCTCGCCGGCCGGGAAGCATCCGGCATTGCTGATCAGAATATCCAAACCGCCAAACACTTCAACAGTTCGCTCAACAGCTGTTTGTAGTTGTTGCCAATTGGTCACATCACACTTGAATTCAAGAATGTCCGCCTGCTTAAACTGACCTGCAATTTCAGGATTGATATCCAGAGCGGCAACACAGGCGCCTTGCGCGTGGAATGCTTGCACGCAGGCATGGCCAATACCGCTGGCTGCGCCGGTAACCAGGACAATTTTCCCCTGGAATTCCGGTTTGGTTCCGGTTTTTTTTAGTTTGGCTTGCTCCAATTCCCAATATTCAAGTTCAAAAATGTCTTTTTCCGGCAAAGGCTTCCATCCGCCCAGGGATTGGGCATAGGTAATGGCCTGGATGGTGTGGGATTTAATATCATTGATAATGCCGGCTTCTTTGACCGTGCTGCCAAAACTTAGAATACCCTGTTGAGGCCAGAGAGCCCAACAGGGGGCAGGATTGAGACAGGTTAACTCACCCGTAGTATTGCGCTTGAAGTAGGTTTGGTAATTTTGGGTGAAGTCTTGGATGTTGCGCTCCGGTTGCTCGTCAAGCAACACAGGGAAGGGTTTGGTACGAATGACATGATCCGGAGTTAATGGTCCCCGGCCGGCCAAAGCCAGACTGTTGGGTTGGTTGGCAAAATGGAGCGCATCCGAACTGCTGTCAGTAGTAATGACAACCGGCGTGCCTTTGGCACGTGAAACGGCCTGACGGATTTTAGACAAGTGCACAAAGTCTTTGGCCGCGGTGAGTGTTTTGGTTTTTGTTGGTTTGATTTTTTTAGCTAAATACGCTTCGGCCTTAGAGACAATATTCAGCATACGTTCATAACTGGTTCTGGCATCATCCGCGAAAGTGAATACACCGTGATTTAATAAAATCATACCTTCAATAGTCTGCCAGTCAATGTTTTGCGTGAGTTCAAATATTTTTTTGGCCAGAATAAAACCAGGCATGACATAAGGGACAAGCAGCAGCCTGGATTGGTAGAGTTCCTGCATTAGGTCAGGACCTTGCTCAGTGTTGGTGAGCGTGACCACAGCATCCGCGTGCGTGTGATCAACAAAACGAAAGGGGATGATGGCATGCAAAATAGCCTCTACCGAAGGTGCGGGCAGGGATGGATCCGGCATGGCGGAACGCTGTTGGCAAACCATCTCAATATCGCTTAAGTGTTCCAGTTGGACAAGTTGTTTTAGCATTTTAAGTTTGACCGGCACCAAACCAGGGGCGGCAATGGTCGCCAGATCCCAACCACTGCCTTTGACGTACAAATATTCTTCTTCCTCTCCGAAAAGATTTTTTGCTTTTATCTTTACCGAGGTATTCCCGCCGCCGTGAAGCACGAGCGAAGGGTCTTTGCCCAATAAGCGGGAAGTATAGACGCGTAATTGTAAATCATCCGTATGTTGCCGGGCTTCTTTGTCATCCCATAGACTTTGCATGAATACCCTCCGAGTATGAGAATGGTATTTAAAACAAGTACCAAATTTAATTTTGAGTGTTAATTGTAACAAAATTTCATACGCAAAACCAAGAAAAAGACTAAAAAACAAGGAAGAAATCAAATTTGTTCATTTAGACATAAGCCATTGACAGCCGATGGCAACTTTGCTACACTTTTTCTTTCAAAATCATAAAAAGCTTTAAATAAAAAGGTTTTTTAGGAAACAGGATAAATTTAATTTTGCAGATTATTATACAAGTTTTAATATTTGTGCCTGGATTGCTTTTAGGGATTGTTGTCCATGAGGTTGCGCATGGCTGGATGGCAAACCGTTTGGGTGATCCGACCGCCAAGATGCTGGGCAGATTATCTCTCAATCCGATGCGCCATTTGGATTTGTGGGGTACGGTTTTATTGCCATTGTCTCTGATTATAATGTCACGTGGCAGTATGGTGTTCGGCTATGCCAAACCGGTTCCGGTCACGAGCGGTAATCTGAAAAATCCCAAGCGGGATATGCTTTTTGTTTCTTTGGCCGGGCCGGCAGCCAATCTCTTAATGGCGATTCTGATTTTACTTGCCGGCTGGTTGTTGCGCTATTTAGGTTTTATAGATAATCCCGGATTGCGCAATGTTTTGTATGCCGCCTTGAATATCAACATTATTTTGGCAACGTTTAATTTAATACCCTTGCCGCCTTTGGATGGCGCGGAAATTCTGATGGTCTTGTTGCCGGGGCGCTGGGCGTATAAATACCAAAAAATAGCGCCGTACTCGTTCTTGATTTTGATGGGGTTGTTTGCTACCGGAATGCTGGGCATTATCATGATTCCTATTTCACTGCTCATCCGGTTACTTTTAGCTCCGTTCGGTAATCCGTTTATATAAAAGGCGAAAGAAAAATCCGAAATACGAAGCACGAATAACGAATATCGAAACAAAAAGGAAAGGCGAAGAGCAAATTCGATATTCGAAATTCGAATTTGTATTTTGTATTTAAGAAAGGATTATTTATGCCGGAACCAAAGCAGGTTATTTTAAGCGGAATGCGCCCTACCGGCCGCTTGCATTTGGGACATCTCGAAGGAGTGTTAAAAAATTATTTAAAGCTGCAAGCTGGCGAGGCTTTATGCTATTTTATGGTGGCAGACATACACGCTTTGAGTACGGAATACAAAGTGCCCGGAGCGATTACTCAGAATACCAAAGAATTATTGCTGGATTGGTTGGCGGTTGGCTTGGCTCCGGAAAAAGCGACCCTGTTTGTTCAGTCCGATGTTTTGGAGCACACGGAACTGTTTGTGATTTTAGGCATGTTGACACCTTTGGCTTGGGCGGAACGCTGTCCGACCTACAAAGAACAACAACAGGAATTAGCGGATCGGGATTTAGCAACGTATGGATTCCTGGGATATCCGATTTTACAAGCTGCTGATATTTTACTGTACCGCGCCACCCACGTTCCGGTGGGACAGGACCAATTACCGCATCTGGAAATGACACGGGAAATTGCCCGGCGATTTAACTATTTTTATGGTGAAACCTTGCCGGAACCCCAGTCTATGCTGACCGCGAGTCCGAAAGTGCCGGGTATTGACGGTCGCAAGATGAGTAAAAGTTATGGCAACGCGCTTCATCTTTCGGATAGCAAAGAGCTGGTTGAGAAAAAAATTAAACAGATGTACACGGATCCCCGGAAAATTCATGCCGACACCCCGGGCACGCCGGACAATTGTGTGGTATTGGCCTGGTATAAGATGTACGCCGCGGATCAGGCCGGGGAAATAGAGCAAGAGTGCCGGAGCGGAAAACGAGGTTGCATGGTGTGCAAACGCGGATTGTCGCCTATTTTGGATGCGATAATAGCGCCTATTCGTTCTCGTCGGGAAGCGCTGGCCGAACATCCGGAGCAACTGGAAAGTATTGTGCGCGACGGCGCTTTGCGCGCGCGTGCGCGTGCTGCTGAGACTATGGAAGCGGTGCGTTCGGCTATGGGCTGGCTGGCCGTTGGGCAGAGAGGAAAAGAAAAATGACATATCGTCTTAATCTGGATGTTTTTGATGGTCCGTTTGACCTGCTGCTTTATCTTATTAAAAAAAACGAGATTGATATTTACGACATACCGATTGCCAAGATTTTGGGAGAGTTTTTACAGTACGTGGAGATGATAAAGGAACTGGATCTTGAAGTAGCCGGTGATTTTATTCTTATGACCGCGACCTTAATGCACATCAAATCCAGAATGCTCTTGCCTAAAGAATCGCTGGCCTTGGAAGATGGAGAAGAGATTGATCCGCGCGCGGATTTGGTCCATCGTTTGTTGGAATACAAACGCTACCAAGAGGTGGCAACCAATTTGGATCACAGCGAACAAAGACAGCGTCAGATTTATTGGCGGCATGCTTCGCGTCCCAGTGAAGAGGAACTGGAAAAACATGATCCAAAAGATGCCCAAGTGCAGTTCCAGGAGGTTAATCTCTTTGATCTGTTGACCGCGTTTAAACGGGTTATGAAGTATGCCGCGCCGGATACGTTCCGGGAAATAAAAAGAGAAGAGATTACAACCAGTCAAAAGATCAATGAGATACTGGATGTGTTGGAAGAACAAGAGTCGCTGGAATTTATTGAGTTTATGAAAAGCCAGGGGAATAAGGTGGCTATGGTAGCCGCCTTGCTGGCTTTGTTGGAATTGGCCCGGCTAAAAGCGATCCGGATTGTGCAAGAAAAGTTGTTTGAAAAAATATATATTCAACGTGTTGACGAATTTACTGCCAGGGCTCGCGATACCATAGCCGGCAGGGAGGAAGCGTAATGGAAGTAAAAGAAATCAAAGCAGTTATTGAATGTATGTTGTTTGTCTCGGACAAACCGATGTCCTTGGGAACCATCCAGGGAATGCTGGAAGAGGTGGATCGGCGTACAGTATTGGTTTGTCTGGATGAATTGAAAGCGGAGTACGATATGCAAGGTCGTGCTTTTCATTTGGCGGAAATAGCCGAAGGGTATCAATTGGCTACCAGGGTACAGTATGCTCCCTGGATTCGTAAGATGTTTAAAAGCCGCACCAGCAATAAGCTCTCCCGGGCAGCTTTGGAAACTTTGGCTATTATTGCCTATCGTCAACCGGTGACTAAAGCCGAGATAGAAGATGTGCGCGGGGTTTCGGCGGACGGTATGGTGAATACTCTGTTGGACCGCAAATTTATACGTATTGTGGGACGCAAAGAGGTGGTGGGGCGGCCTATTCTGTATGGTACGACCAAGGAATTTCTGCATTATTTCGGTTTGAAAGATCTTACGGATATGCCCATGCTTAAAGATTTGCAGGATATTTTAGATTCGGATGAAGCCGGCAAAGCCTGGGAAATCAATCCGCAAGGAGAATTGGTGGCCAAAGTAAAAGTTGGTGAAGAAGGAGAAGCAAACGAACCATATTCTGAGGACGGACAATCATCAGCACAACAGATGGATGATGCCGGGGAAAATCAGGCAAAAGCAGTAGGAGCGCAGAAGGAAAACCAGGAAGCAGAGCCAAAACCGGAGACTCTTGATGAAGGCGGTAATGTAAAACCGGATGCAAAGCTCGAGATGGATACTGATACTGACGCCGACGATGACGCCGACGATGAAGACGGTGATGAAGACGACGATGAAGACGGCCATTCGAACGCCGGAGATGTTGTGTCAGCACAAATGCCGGAGACTACAGCCTCAATGGATCAGGAATCCGAGCCTGTTACTGATGCCGATGATGGTAAAGAAGATAGTTTCAACAGCAATAATTGAGGGATTGGTGTCTAGATGAAAGCGGATCTCCAGTTTGATGACAATATGCGACTGAATCGTTTTTTGGCGGAAGCAGGTGTATGCTCACGACGCGATGCGGACACCCTGATATTTGCGCGCCAGGTTACGGTCAACGGGAAGGTAATTGACCTGCCGTCTTTTCGGATTGATCCGCGCCAGGATGCGGTGAAAGTTTCGGGCAAGCGAGTGCATCCTCAACCACTGGTCTATATTCTTTTAAACAAACCGGAAGGTGTTATCTCGACGCTGCAAGATCCTGAAAAACGCGCCACAGTAGTTGATCTGCTCAAAGGAGTGCGGGCCCGGGTCTATCCGGTAGGACGCTTGGATTACAATACTTCCGGTGTGCTTATGCTGACCAATGACGGAATTTTGGCGCTGCGCTTGATGCATCCGAGGTATGGGTTTGTGAAAACATATCATGCCAAAGTTAGTGGGGTGCCGTCCCCGATCGCCATACGAAGATTATGTTACGGGGTTAGGATCGAAGCTTGGTCCGGACGATATGAAAAAACCTTGCCAACCAAAGCGCGTTTGCTGAAGAAGACGGGAAAAAGCTCGGTGGTTGAAATAATACTGCGTGAGGGACGTCAACATCAGGTGAAGAAGATGTGCGCGGCGATCGGTAATCCGGTAGAAAAATTAATGCGGGTTAAATTTGGGTTTTTATCTGCGTCCGGATTGGCGTTGGGCGCCTGGCGATATTTGTCCACGGCTGAGGTGGCTAAGATAAAGTCCTTTGAACCTGAACCAATCACTCCGACTCCGAAGATGAATAAAAAAAAACCCGGTCAAGGTCGCCGGGGAATGACCAAGAGCAACAAACCGACCAAACGGAAAATACGGAACTAGGAGCGTGAGGTGGATTACTCAGTATGGTGTGCTCTGGCTAAAAGTGAACATTTTGTCTGGTTTTTAATTCTGGTGGTCGCGGTAGTGGGACTTTGTTGGATTCATTATCAACGGGTTTTACAGGATCTGCTCTGTTCTGAAAAAACAGACGTTTCTGTGATAAAGCCAAAGGATTAAGATGCCTAACCGCTGTGATACAACCGTAAAAAAAAACAAGAACTGGCCGCCGGCCGGAAAGTTTTTTCTGCAGCTGGGAATTGCGTTTTTTTTAATTCTATTCGCACCTTCCGGAGGACGCTTGGTAGGACCGCTGTTGCTGCTTCTGTTTTGGATTGTCGCCACAGCGGAAAACAGAACTATAACCATTTCTACGATTATTGCCGCAGGAACGCTCGGCTTGGTGGGTTTTATTCCAATGGCTGTTATTTTAGAAACTCCCATAGTGCTGGTGTTTGGTAAAGGAGAGTTGCTGACCGCTGTTTTTAGTATGCTGTTGGAAATTATACTAATAGTCGCGGTTGTGGCCGGACTCTGTCTTTGGCCAAAAAGCCGTTTGCGCTATTCGGCCAGTATTTTAGATTTTGTCATGATTGGTTTGGGTCTGGGTGTGGGGCTGGAATGTGGGATTGGTATTTTACATGCCTCATCCGTAGGATTTCAGGGCGTTGCTTTAGGCCTGTTTCCGCAATTGCCAGGCATGTGGGGTCACTCGAAATTACCGGTGGCGTGTTCCAGTCCGGCGGTTTGGGGAATGTCTTTTGGTTTGCTGGTGGGCGTTGCCCGGTATTTGGTCGGGCCGGATTTTAATACCTCAGGGCTTCGTCGCGGAGTCGTAATTGCGATTGCCGTGCTGTTGCTGCTCTGGCAGATAGGAGAGCGTGTAGGATATATCCGGGAGCCGAGTGAAGGATTTTGGCATGTTTTGTTTTGGCTTGATCTTAAGGGCCGCTTGTTGGCATACTTGACAGGTTTGCTTACCATGACGGCGGTTCTGGTCGAATGGCTGCTGTTGCAGCAAACCGCTGGTTTGAAAAATCCTCTGCGCGCCTGGAGATTGGCTTGGTTGAGCAATGAAAAACAATCCTGGTTTGAACGACTTTTGGCAGTACTCCGGCTGTGGGAGAAACGCGCCTTGATCAGGGAAAAGATATTAGTTGAGGAAGTAAAGCCGGTTTTACTACCGCCTGATCTGAAAAGAGCAAAACAACGTATTCTTAAAACAGAACAAATGCTTGCCAAAGAGGGGAACTGAGCAAAGTGAAACTGGAAAAAGCACGAAAAGCCATTGATCGGATTGATGAGCAGATTGTTGATTTGCTTAATCAACGAGCTGCGTTGGCAGTGGAAATCTCACATCAGAAAAGAAAATCCAACCTGCCGGTATTTGCGCCGGATCGTGAGAGCAAGTTGTTCCAGCGTTTGAAGCAACTGGGAAAAGACGGTCCTTTGCCGCAGCAGGCATTATTGGCCATTTACCGCGAGGTGATCTCTGCGTCCATTGCTTTACAGGCTGTTCAGAAAATTGCGTTCTTTGGACCGGAAGGGACCTTTACCCATCAGGCGGCGCTAGAACAATTTGGGTCCTCGGCTGATTATTTACCGGTGCGCGGAATTGCGGATGTGTTTCGCGAAGTGGAACGCGGTCGTGCTGATTATGGTGTGGTTCCGATTGAGAATTCCACAGAGGGTGTGGTCAATCATACCTTGGATATGTTTCCGGATACCCAGGTCAAGATCTGTGCTGAAATATCCCTACGTGTCTCACAAAATTTATTATCCCACGAGCGCTCGACGGCTTCTGTGAAAAAAGTATACACACATCCGCAACCCTTAGGCCAATGCCGGACCTGGTTGGATGGGAATTTGCCGGAAGTGGAGATCATTGAAGTCTCATCTACAGCCCAGGCAGCCCAGCTGGCAGCCAAACACAAAAGAACAGCTGCTATTGCATCACGTCTGGCCGGCAAATTGAACAGCCTGACACTCTTAGCGCGGGATATAGAGGACCAGCCTGATAATCGCACGCGTTTTTTGGTGCTGGGTCGTCATTTATCCGGTCCAACCGGCAAGGATAAGACCTCCATCATGCTGGGCATCAAAGATAGTGTAGGAGCTTTGCATCGGATTTTAAAACCCTTTGCCGGATTCAATATCAGTCTAACCAGCATTGAATCGCGCCCTTCCCGAAAAGGAGTGTGGAATTATATTTTTTTTATCGATTGTTTAGGGCATGTATCAGATCCCAAAATTAAAAAGGTGTTAACCGCTTTAAAACCCTTGACCTCGAATTTACAAGTATTGGGATCATATCCGCGAGGAGGGGAGTAATGGGTGTCAAAGGTCCGGCTGCCCGGTCGTGCATCACTCAGATTCAACCCTATCAACCGGGAAAACCGGTGGCAGAAGTGGAACGCGAGCTGGGTATTAGGCAGGCGGTAAAACTGGCCAGCAATGAGAATGTTTTTGGTCCCTCACCACGCGTACGGACTGCCCTGCGAAAGGCGGTAAATCAGGTTCATATCTATCCGGATGGCGCCTGTTATTATTTACGTGCGGCTTTGGCCCGCGATCTTGGTTGCCGGCCGGATGAGCTTATACTTGGCAATGGTTCCAATGAATTGTTGGTACTGCTGGGAATGGTCTATCTGAATGCCGGAGACGAAGTATTAAGCTCACAGATGAGTTTTGTTGTCTATAGCATGGTGGCAGACTTGCTGGGCGCCAAATTTATCGCGCCTCCCATGCGTGACTTCACGTACGATTTAGAAACCATGGCCGGATTCATTACGTCAAAAACTAAATTGATATTCATTGCCAATCCGAACAACCCGACCGGCACCTTAATAGAAAAACAGGCGCTGCGCCGTTTTATTGATCGCGTGCCAACACATTGTTTGGTGGTGTTGGATGAGGCGTATTATGAATATGTGCAGCGACCCTTGGCCGGGAATACTTTGGATTGGGTGCGGGAGAGGAACAACCTGGTAGTTTTGCGTACCTTTTCCAAAGCCTTTGCCCTGGCTGGTTTGCGAGTGGGCTATGGAATGGCGCCGGCTAAGGTGCGGGAAAATATTGAAAGGGTACGTGACCCCTTTAATGTCAATAGCCTGGCACAGGTTGCCGCCCTGGCGGCTCTGGCAGACAAAGCATATATGCGCAAATGTGTAGCATATACCCAGACCGAACGGAAGCGTCTAAGCAAAGAATTGCTCAAATTGGGACTGAAAGTGATTCCGTCGCAGACTAATTTTTTATTTGTGAAATTTCCCCGGACCGAAGGAGTTCAGGTAGGACAAAGCTTGCTGCAGCAAGGCATTATTGTGCGGCCTTTCCCCGGCTCTTATGTGAGAATTACTATGGGAAAGATAGCGGAGAATAATAAAATGTTGAAAGCCATAAAAAATATATTGTAGGGGCGCACTGAGTGCGCCCGTAATTAATCGTAGGGGCGGGTTCCTAACCCGCCCACCATTGGGGGTTTTGAATATGGTTATCGTAATGCGTAAAGACGCCACAGAAGCGCAAATCAACCACTTGGTGGCAAAATTAAAAGAAAAAGGATTGTCTGCTCATGTTTCCAAAGGAACAGAGCGAACTATAGTGGGAGCCATTGGTGATGAGCGTATTTTGCAGGCAGTGCCTTTGGCTGCTTTTCCTGGTGTGGAAAAATCCATGCAAATATTGCAGCCTTTTAAACTGGTATCCAGGGATTTCAAAGCAGAACCGACTGTGGTTCAAGTGGGACCGGCTAAAATTGGCGGCCGGCATTTTGGCATGATTGCCGGTCCGTGTGCAATCGAGAGTGAGGAGCAACTCATTACCGCGGCCAGAAAAGTTAAAGCTCTTGGCGCCAATCTGCTGCGGGGAGGCGCTTTTAAACCAAGATCAAGCCCCTATGCTTTTCAAGGTTTGGGTGAGGAAGGCCTGAAACTCCTGGCGCAAGCCGGGAAAGAAACCGGTTTGCCGGTGGTAACCGAAGTTATGAATGTGAATCAGGTGGATATGGTCGGTCAGTACGCGGACATGCTCCAAATTGGAGCCAGGAATATGCAGAATTTTGACTTGCTGCGCGCTGTTGGCGAGGTGAAGAAACCTATCTTATTAAAACGGGGACTTTCCGCCACCATAAAAGAATGGTTGATGTCCGCGGAATATATTTTATCCCAAGGCAATTACGAGGTAGTATTGTGTGAACGGGGCATACGGACCTTTGAGACCTATACCCGGAACACTTTGGATCTGGCAGCAGTTCCTGCGGCCAAAGAACTCTCGCATTTGCCGGTTGTGGTGGATCCTTCGCACGCCACTGGTCGTCGTTCCTTGATTGCTCCCATGGCCAGGGCTGCCTTGGCAGCCGGAGCGGACGGATTGACAATCGAGGTTCATCCTCATCCGGAAGATGCTCTTTGCGACGGGGATCAATCGTTGCATCCGGAAGAATTTGAACAAGTAATTAATGATATAAAACCGATGTTGCCCTTGTTCGGGAAGACAATATAATTAGTCGAAGAATATACCATTATTTAACTACGAGAATAAGGACACTGATTGTGAAGAAACCGCATTTTAAAAAAATTGTGATTGCGGGTATTGGCTTGATGGGTGGGTCCTTGGGGCTGGCCATTAAAAAGGCTCGCATTGCAGATACAGTAGTAGGGTTGGCCAGACGGCAACAAACACTGCGGCAAGCTGGAAACAAACATTGTATTGATCAGGGAACGCTTTCAATCGCGCAAGCGGTTGTGGGCGCAGATCTGGTTGTGTTGGCAGGTCCGGTGCGGACTACACCGGATTTGCTGCAAGCCATGCTGCCATATCTGACTTTTGGTTGCCTGATTACCGACGTAGGGAGCACCAAAGCAGAGCTGTTGAATACTATTTATCACCAACTGGACAGGTTTCAGAAAAAGCGCCGTAAAACAGATAAAAAACCGGTCTTTATCGGATCACACCCAATGGCTGGTTCGGAAAAAGCCGGGGTATTAGCCTCGCGAGTGGATTTGTATCAAGGCGCGCTCTGTATGTTGATCAAGACCCCGAAAACACCGGTCGCGGCGCTGAATCGTTTGCAAGGTTTTTGGAAAGCTGTCGGCTGCCGCAAGGTGAAGGTAGTAACAGCACAGAAACATGACCAATGGGCAGCCATGGCTTCGCACTTACCGCATGTGGTGGCAAGCGGACTGGTCAATCAATTGATTGACCGTTCGCGTCAGGACAACCGTATTCTGGAGGTGGCAGCCACGGGCTTTCGTGATACTACGCGGGTCGCGGCTGGGTCGCCTTCCATGTGGCTGGATATTTTGCAGACCAACCGGAAAGAAATCGGGCGGGCGATCGATCAACTGCAGCGAAAATTGGATAAAATGAAAAAGCTCATATTGCGCAGGCAGGGAGCCGCTTTATTACGAGAACTGGAACAAGCAAGTGAATTCAGAATACGCATGGAGAATTCGAAACGTGGACGATAAAACGATTAATCCGGTAAAAAACATACAGGGGACCTTGAGCTTGCCGGGCGACAAGTCCATTTCTCACCGGGCCGCGATTTTTGCTTTGCTGGCAAGTGGAGAGACGATCATAACCAATTTTTTAACGGCCGAAGATTGTTTGCATACCCTGTCTGCCTGTCGTCAGCTGGGTGCGAAGGTAAAGCGGTTCGGCACCAAAGTTACTTTGCAAGGCCGAGGGAACAAAGGATTAATTGCGCCTGGAAGCACCATTGACTGCGGAAATTCAGGCACTGGCGTACGCCTTTTGTCCGGAGTGTTGGCAGGACAAGCGTTTACTTCTATCATTACCGGGGATCAGCAAGTGCAACGCCGGCCCATGCGTCGGATTATCGAGCCCTTGGAAAGGATGGGCGCTAAGATTAATGCCCGTGCCGGCAATTTGTGTCCCTTGGAAATCCAGGGCGGCAAGTTGCGGGGGATTACGTATTCTTCACCCGTGGCCAGCGCGCAGGTAAAATCCTGTATCTTGCTGGCCGGTTTGTTTGCCGAGGGAAGAACCACGGTTGTTTCCCCCTCTCCCTCACGTGATCACACAGAACGCATGCTCCGGTACTTTGGCGCAGACGTTACTGTGCCTGAAGCCACTGAAGCAGTCCTGGCACATTGGTCATCCACTCGAAAAGAGGAAGTGAGTCTGACTGGAGGAAGCGTATTGCAAGGCAAATCAGTGGATATTCCGTCGGATATTTCTTCGGCCGCGTTTTTTATTGTGGCAGCAGCCATTTTACCCGGCTCCCATCTTTGTCTGAACAACGTGGGCGTTAATCCCAGCCGGACCGGTGTGATTGATATTCTACAACGCATGGGTGCCGATATTGTGATAAGCAACGAACGCCTGCAATCCGGAGAACCAATAGCGGATATTGTGGTCAAGGGATCCGGTTCCTTACGTGGCCGGCCTATTTGCGGCGAATCTTTAATTCCCCGGCTAATTGATGAGTTGCCTATTTTGGCAGTTGCCGCAGCCGCAGCAGCAGGGGAGACGGTTATTGAGGATGCAGCTGAGCTGCGGATAAAAGAGACGGATCGTATTGGAGTGCTGGCCGAAGAATTGCGCAAACTTGGCATTGCGGTGGAAGAAAAACCGGATGGCATGGTGATTCAAGGCGGGGAGATACGCGGTGGCAAAGCGGATTCGCACGGGGATCATCGTTTGGCTATGAGTCTGGCGATTGCCGGTTTAATTTCCGAAGACGGTGTGCAGATTAAAAATTCTCAATGCGTTAATACGTCCTTTCCCGGATTTTGGGAATGTCTGCAGGAGGTTTCGTCATGATCCGGAAAAAAAAGCCAATTCTGGCCATTGACGGACCGGCCGGAGCAGGTAAGAGTACGGTAGCCAAATTACTCGCCCAGACCTTAGGGTATCTGTATATTGATACCGGAGCCATGTATCGTGCTATTACACTTAAATCCATGCGGGCCGGGGTGGATTTAACAGATCAAGCGGCAGTTGAGGCAATTGCGCGGCAAGCCCGGTTATCTTTTGTGCCCGGAGAAGTGGGGACTATTATTATGGATGGTCAGGATGTTTCTCAGGCCATCCGTACACCTGAAGTAACCCGGAATGTTTCGGCGTATGTTGCCAGCTATTCCGGAGTCCGCAAAGTAATGGTTGCCGGCCAACGGCAAATGGGAGCGCAAGGCGGCGTGGTGATGGAAGGACGGGATATAACCAGCGTGGTATTCCCGGATGCCGGGATAAAAGTATATTTGGATGCGGATCTGGAAGAACGCGCTCAACGGCGTTTTGATGAATTGAAAGGCCAAGGACAAGAACAACCGTTTGAAGAATTATTGGCGGATCTTAAACAACGTGATGTGGAGGATCTGCATCGGCCGGGAGGCGCATTGCAGTGTGTAGCGGATGCGCTGGTAGTCAATTCCACCGGCCTGACCATAGAACAGGTCGTTGCGGCCATTGTTAAGGCTGTGCGTGAGAAAGAGGTATCATGTCAGTGAAGCGGGAAAAACCTAATCCGGATAAACCGGAACCAAAATTAACCGCCGATGAACGCCGATAGACGCAGATATTTATAGCATAAGAGATAAATTTTTTTAATCTGTATTTATCGGCGTTCATCGGCGGTTAATTTTCTTTTCATTAGTTCAGTGACATATTACAGAAAGAGAAGTAATCATGTTGACAGGAGTGTTTTGAGAAAGTGTAAAATCCGGCAAATTTTCCGGGAAAGAGGTTATACTGTGGAAATTAGTTTAGCTAAAAATGCCGGGCATTGTTTTGGTGTGAAGGCAGCTATTCAGATAGCTTTTGAGACAGCTAAAAAAGAACAACAAGCAATCTATACCCTAGGCCCGATTATTCACAATCCGCAAGTCGTGGAAAAGCTTGAAAAAGAAGGAGTTGTGGCTGTTAATAACTTGAGTGAAATTGATAAGGGTGTTATAATCATACGTTCTCATGGTGTTCCGCCGCAATTCATTGAGGAGGCCAAGGCACGCCAGTTGACCGTGGTTGATGCAACGTGTCCGTTTGTGAAACGAGCCCAGAATTTAGCCAAAAAAATGGTTGATCAGGGATATAAACTGGTTATTTTGGGGGATGCAGCGCATCCTGAAGTGGAAGGGATTGTTGGTACTGTATCCGGAGCAGCAGAGGTTGTATCAGGACCTGAAGAGGCTGCCCGCTTGCCAAAAAATAAGCAATGTGGTTTAATCGCTCAGACCACGCAAAGCCTGCAGAATTTACAACAGGTGGCCAGCGCTTTGTTAACGCGAACAAGTACCTTGAAGGTAATGAATACCATTTGTAATGCCACTACGGAGCTACAACAAGAAACCAGGTTGTTGGCCCAAACGGTAGACTTGATGTTGGTTGTAGGTGGTTTAAATAGCGCGAATACCTCCCGTTTGGCTGAGATTTCCAGAAAGGTGGGAGTGCGAACCCGGCATATTGAGACCGCCCGAGAAATTCAGACTGACTGGTTTCAGGATGTTCGCCAGGTTGGAGTTACTGCCGGAACATCGACGCCGGATTGGATTATTAATGAAGTGATGGAACAGTTGAGTTCCCTAAAAAACACAATCCAAGAAATTGGTTGAATGGTACTGTCAAAAATAACATGAAAGAAAAATGAAATGTGAAAAGATACACCACTAAGGCACTAAGGCACAAAGGTTCACAAAGTTAAAATTTATTAATGTTTATGGTTTTACTCTTATTACTTAATTTTTTCTTAGTGTTCCTTAGTGTCCTTGGTGCCTTGGTGGTGGGTCCTTTTAAGATATTTTGTCAGGGAGGCAATGAATGATGGTGGAAGAACGACAAAATTTTGAATCAGACGAAAAGGAGCTGTCTGATTCAAAAGACGAGAGCAAAATTGGCGCAGGGACTCCTCTGCATGATACGGAAGAAACAGAAACTCCCTTGTATGTGACTGGTGAAAAAGTAAATCCAGTGGTTGGTATTGGTCCGGGAACACCGTTAAATGAACCGGAGACGGATGAGGATACTATTGAATCCAAAGCGTCTGAGGTGATGTCAGAGGCGCCTGCTGTGACTGAGGCTCAAGCTCAGGCAGAAGCCGCGGCTCAGGTGGTAGAAGCGCCGGTGGCTGAATCCCCCGGTATGGAAGAAGAGGATTTTGCTCTGGAGTTGGACAAAGCTCTGGAAAACGAACCAACTCCCGGTGAGGTCATTCGGGGACGCGTGATTAGGATTGATGATGATGGTGTGGTCGTAGATATCGGCTCCAAATCGGAAGGAATAATTGACCGTAAAGAATTTTTAAATGCCAAAGGTGACTTCACCACACAGGTAGGTGATGAAGTGGAAGTCTTGCTGGAGCGGCGTGAAAATCGTGAGGGTTTGTCGGTGTTATCCAAGCAGAAAGTGGACAAACGCAAGAGTTGGAACACGGCCAAAGCCGCCTTGGCCAACAACAGCAGCCTGGAAGGCTTGATCTATCAAAAGTGTAAAGGCGGTTTTATGGTGGATCTGGGCGGATCACAAGCCTTTTTGCCTGTCTCACAGTTGGATGTGGCACAAGTAAAAAACCCGGATATTTTTATGGATAAAAAATATCAATTCAAGGTGATTAAGATGAACCGGGAACGCGGAAATATTGTGGTTTCCCGGCGCAATCATATTCTGGAAGAACGGGATAAAAAGCGATCCGACGTTATTTCCGAATTGACACCAGGACGTTTGGTGCATGGCGTGGTTAAAAACATTACCAATTTCGGGGCTTTTATTGATATTGGTGGAGTGGACGCGTTATTGCATAGCAATGATATGTCCTGGGCCAAGGTTTCCCATCCTAAGCATATTGTAAATATTGGTGATGAAATCGAAGTGTTGGTGCTTTCTATAGATCAAGCGGCCGGTAAAGTGGCCCTGGGGTTAAAACAAAAAAGTGAAGATCCCTGGTTGAATATTACTGAAAAATATCCTAAAGATAGTATGGTAGAAGGAGAAGTGGTTTCACTTACTGATTTCGGAGCTTTTTTACGATTGGAAAATGGCGTGGAGGGATTATTGCCGGTTTCAGAAATGTCGTGGACCAAACGTATTCGGCATCCCAAGGAAATGTTAAAAAAGGGTGATACGGTCCGGGTGAAAGTATTATCCCTGGCCGCGGACGCTAAAAAAATAACTTTAGGTTTACGTCAAACCGAGCAGGAACCGTTTTCTCTATATGTTGAAACACACCAAGCCGGTGATGTTGTTTCCGGTGAGGTGAAAACACTGGCACACTACGGAGCTTTTGTGGAATTGGCGGCCGGCGTTACCGGTTTGCTGCACATTTCGGACCTGTCCTGGAATGGATCGGTGAAACAGACCGGTGATGTCTTAAAAGTGGGAGAGCGGGTGGAAGTTAAATTGCTCGAACTGAATAAAGACAAGAAAAAGATCGCTTTGGGATTGAAACAATTAAGCGAAGACCCCTGGGTAGCGGCAGTAAAGAAATATGTTGTCGGTACTATGGTAAAGGCCAAGGTCGTTCGCAACACAAAATTTGGCGCTTTTATTGAGTTGGAACCGGGAGTGGAAGGGTTGGTACACATTTCTCAGCTGGAAAAAGAAAAGGGAAAAAATGAACCTGTGCTCTTAACCGAAGGCCAAATGGTGGAAGCCAAAGTGATAAAAGTCAATTGGGAAGAGCATAAAATTGGTTTGTCCGTACGCGAAGCAATCAGCGCGCAAGAAGCGGCGGAAATGCGGAAATATTTATCTCCTGCCAACAAACCGGGATTCTCGCTGGGAGAAGCATCAGGTGTGAACATGGAAGAATTAATGAAACGGTTGCAGTCGAAATCAGAGAACCAATGAGGAGGATCAGCCATGGCAACAGCTCAAGAAATCTTTGAACGATATGGTAAAGTATATCCTTCCGGTGCCACTATTTTCAAAGAAGGCGATGTTGGCGAGGAAATGTTTATTATTCAGACCGGGCAGATTAGAATAACCAAAAAAACCAATGATGGAGAAAAAACCCTGGTTATCCTCTCAGAAGGTGATTTCTTCGGGGAAATGGCGGTTATCGATCGTGAACCGCGCAGCGCTTCGGCAATTGCCATTACAGAAATCAAATGCATTGTATTGAATCAAGAGGTTTTTGAATCAACCATGCAATCTAACATTCATATTGTGAAGAAAATTTTGCGTAATATGAGTTCGCGTTTGCGGGAAGCCAATAAACAAATTGAAAACCTGTTGGTGAAAGACCATAACCGGCGTGTGGCCAATACGCTGGCCTTGATTGCGCACAAACATGGAAAAAAATCCTCACGAGGCATTACTATAGATTTTCCGTTTTCCTCCAGGGAATTGGCCGACGCGGCCGGCTTGGTTGGAGAAAGGGAGAAAGTAAAGAGTATTTTGGATAAATTGGTCAATGCCAAGGTAATTGCTTTGGAAGGTAAACAGATTGTGATTTTATCTCTTGAGAATCTTGAAAAATTCATTAAATATTTGGAAATGAAGGAAAAATTCGGCGAATAACAAATCGAGGGTAAATGCCCATGAACATTAAAGTGCTCGGAGCAGCCGGCGGTGAGGCTCCAGGACAACATCTTACTGGGTTTTTGATTGACGAGGAAATTCTTTTGGATGCCGGAACTGTTGGCGCCCAACTGAAGCTTGGACAGCAACGGAAAATAAAGCATGTCCTGCTTACGCATGCGCACTTGGATCATGTTCATGCGCTTCCTTTTTTACTGGATAATTTAATCGGGCACGTTGAGGGTCCGGTGCACATCTATGGGCATTCCAAAGTCTTGGAGGCCCTGCACCAGCATATCTTTAATAATCAAATCTGGCCTGATTTTTCTGTTTTACCTGTTGCCGAGAATCCTATAATGAAATTTCAACCGCTGACATCCGGTCAATCTTTTGCCTTGGGACAATACACTGTTGAACCGGTGAGCGTGAAGCACTCTTTTGCCGCCTTTGCATATATTATCCATGGTCAAAACGGCTGTGTGATTTTTTCCGGTGATACGGCTCCGGTGGATAATTTGTGGCAAAAGGTAAAAGCGCTGGAACACATCCGGGCGATCTTTATAGAATGTTCTTTTTCCAATCGCCAACAAGAAACAGCGAAAATTACCAATCACTTGTGTACAAGTGATGTGGCTAAAGAGATTGCTAAAACCGGACGCGAAGCGGACCTTTCGGTCTATCTGTATCATGTGAAACCGGCCTATGTTTCGGAAGTGGCCACAGAAGCACAGGCTTTGAATCCTATGCGGGTGAAAATAACCAAGAGCGGGGATGAATTTACATTTTGATGAATTATTCCTGAGATTGATGTCAATACCAAGCAAGCGGCAGGATACTAAAATACTCATCAGGGGGGATCAGGCATGCGTAAAAAAATCAGTATGTTGTTGGCAGCAGTTATGGTTACAGGATTGATTGGTTGTGCAAGCGAAGATCCGGATGTTCGCCGTGGTAATACTTTTTTTGGGAATAAAAAATATTACGAAGCATCTCAAGCGTACGAACGTGCCTATAAAAGAGATGCCACACTGTTTGAAAAAGCTGAACAGCGGGAACGCTTTAAAAATGCCTATTATTATCATGGCGGCCAATTGGAGCTGTCCGGAAGCTTGGAAGCGGCCTTGAAGTATTATCAAAAAGGCTTTGAATTGGTCCCGACCGATGCCGGCATGTGCGATAAAATGGCTAAGTATTATTGGGGTGAAGAAGAATTTGAAAAAGCCGCTAAATATTTTCAACATCTGGTTGAAATTGATGCCAAAGCTCCGGACACGGATAAAAAGTGGGTCGTTTTAGGAGAAGATTTTTATGCCTTGGGGTATGCCCTATATCAAACAGGTGATTTTGAAGAGGCCATTGAAGCTTTGCAGCAATCCTTAAAGGCATCACCCCAAGGCCGATTTGTCAAAGAAGCCAAAAGTGCTTTGACCGGTGCCAAATACGAATTAAAAAAGAAAAAGAAATAGTGAGTCAGACAGCATCTCAGAATCGCAAGATCTATTCGGTATCCGAAATTGTTGAACAGGCCCGGGGACTTTTAGAAACTTCGTTTCAGAAAGTCTGGGTAGAAGGCGAAATCTCGAATTTTAAAAGGCATACTTCCGGGCATTTATATTTTACCCTGAAGGATGCCAATAGCCAAGTGCGCTCTGCCATGTTTCGCGGAGCCAACCGGAATGTGCGGTTTCAAGTGGAGGACGGCCTCAAGGTAATTGCCGGTGGCCGTCTTTCTATTTACACTGCCCGCGGTGATTTCCAAATGGTGGTCGAGGCACTGGAACCTGCCGGTTTGGGTGCTTTGCAACTCGCGTTTGAACAACTCAAGAAAAAACTGGCCCAGGAGGGCCTGTTTGCTTCTGAACGTAAACAATCACTACCGGAATTTCCACGCACTATAGCGGTCGTAACCTCGTCTACCGGAGCAGCCATTCGAGATGTGCTTAATGTAACCGGACGCCGGTCACCCTGGACAGATGTTTCTGTGTATCCGGTGCGTGTGCAAGGCGAGGGTTCGGCTCAAGAGATCGCTCATGCACTCCGGCGCTTAAATGAGGAAGGACGCTGGGATGTCATTATTTGCGGCCGAGGCGGAGGATCTTGGGAGGATCTCTGGGCTTTTAATGAAGAAATAGTAGCCCGTGCCATTGCCGATTCCAGAATACCGGTTATTTCCGCGGTAGGGCATGAGGTGGATTATACCATTGCCGATTTTGTAGCAGATGTTAGGGCGGAAACACCCACCGCTGCCGCCGAAATGGTGGTTAAAGATCGCCGTGAACTTTTGGAACGCGTTCGTTCGTATCAGCGTATGTTGACTAATATAATAAGTGATCGCTTACAAGCTTTCCGGCATCGTTTGGATAGGGCTCTGGCCTCGCGGTTGCTGCAAAAACCCCTGGCTGTGTTTGAGCCGCTGGCCCAGCGCTTGGATGATCTGACCAGTGCCTTACGGGAAAAGTTGAACAACCGCGTTCGTTTTCTGCAAGAACGATTACGCGGAACCATTGCGGAAATGGAAGCGCTCTCACCCTTGAAAGTCATGGGCCGGGGGTATTCTTTGGTCTATCGTTTGCCTGAAAAAGAGCTCATTAAAGATGCCCGACAATTACACCAAGGCGATGCAGTCAACATCCGTTTTTCGCAGGGCGAGGCGGAGTGTGTGGTAAAACAAAGTAGGTAAAATAAAGTAAGAAAAATGCCTGGTATTATTAGACGATATTCTGTATAAATACCAGGAGAAACGCTCTGTGAATGTAACAGGTCAGTGAAGCATTTTTTTAGTTTGTCATTCCCCGACCGGGAAAATATCGAAAAGGGACGCTAACGCAGCCCGAGCGGTTTAATCGGCCCCGACCGGAAA
>JAGLMY010000362.1 GCA_023139775.1 bacterium | reverse complement strand
TCCATTAGTTCACTGACATATTACGCAATTACTATAATGCACATTGACTTCAGACCTATGATTATGAAATGATAGTAACATCCCAGCGGAGGTTTAGTATGGTCTATGCTTCCTGGATATTCCAGATTACCGCCTTTCTCATCGGGTGTACCACCTTACTTACCCAATTAAGTCTCATTCGAGAACTAGCCCTGATTTTTACGGGCAACGAATTATTCCTGGGTATCACCTTAGCTTACTGGGTTGGCGGAGTGGGATTCGGAGCCGGCTGGTTCCCGAAAAATATTTTCCCAACATTATGGTATGCCCAAACGAAAACATTAATCCTTCTCACGTGCGGATCTGCTGTTCTCTTCCCTGTATGTCTGTTGCTTACACGTGCCGGCTTTCAGGTATTGGGCGCGCAAGGACTGGAACCGGGTTTTGACATGCTCTTTTTCATCCCCGCTCTGGTTATCTTTCCGCCCAGTATACTCAACGGACTTTGGTACAAGGTTTTATTAACCACTGCGGAGAAAACATATTCTCAGTCTGCTGAGAAACATATTTTTTCTGCCGGTCGTTTTTTTGCTTCTGAAGCGTTCGGTGCCTGCTTGGCCGGTGTTGGGTATACTTTTTTTCTCTCTTACTTCTGGAATGCCTTCCAAGTAGCAGGAATAGTATTGCTGGTGTTAAGCGCGCACGCTCTCTTGGCATTACCGCGTTTATATAAACACCATACTAAAAACATATGGCACTTTACAGGCAAAGTACTATTAGGCTGCCTTCCGGCGCTATTACTGATCACCGGTTTTTGGAAATCCGCCGATGATTTTTCCAAATCCTGGTACCCTTTCCCCCACCTGCAGCTCCTCAACCAACATACGGCACGCGGGCACATCGCTTTGGTTAAACAAAACAAAACCTATTCATATTATGCTTCCGGAAAATTACTCTACTCATTCCCGAACGCCCGGAACAACGAAATCAATGTACTGCTCCCACTCCTACTGGTCCCGCAAGCTAAAACCATTGCCTTAGTCAGCAACAATCCGGAAATGCTCCGGATTTTTTCGAATATTGATCAAATCAAAAAGATAGACGTTTTTCTCGAGGATCAAAAAGCCCACGAGCAGTTTATAGCAGTGTTACCTCCGCTCTGGAACAAAATCTTCCAGAACCATAAAATCAACATTGTGTATGGCGATCTCCGCCAACACCTGCCCAAGCAATCTACTCGCTATGATATTATTTTACTCACATTGGCACCGCCGGATACATTGGCCGGCAACCGGCATTACACGCTCGAATGTATGCGCATTTTAAAATCAACATTATCTTACTCCGGTGTCTTGCTGTATAACCTGGATTTCTCCCACAACCGTCTCAACCAAGCTGAGCTCAATCTGCTCCGCAGCTTGAAAAATACCTGCGATAGCATCTTCCCCTACACACGATTAATCCCCCTGCAGCGTCTCTATCTCTGTGCTTCTTCCCACACCAATCTCTCCGAAATAACCGGCCAAAGAATGCAGCGCCATTTTTCCCAATGGCACACAGACCAACTCCACTATCGCAGTGAACAATTCCCCACGCTCTTTGATCAAGCACGGGAAGAAACCCTCCGGCAACAATTGTTTTCATCACACACCGCCCCCCTCAATACGGACCAACATCCTGTGAGCAGCGGATTGCAGGCACTTCATTGGTTATTTAAAAACAGCAGTCTGTTTTCTTTTATTATTTTTATTGCTTTGGGATATGCGCTCTTTCTTTCCTGGCGTTTCTTAACACAAACGAGTTTCTCCGCTGCCGCACTATTCTTCGCTTGTTTGGGCGCTGTAATAATGACATTGCAGGTCAGCATCATCACCGCATTCCAAGCAGCCCAGGGAACGCTTTGGCAGTCTATCGGGATATTGTTTGCTTGCATGATGGCAGGTCTGGCAATGGGTGGAATGCTCGGAACTTTTATAAAAAATTCTTTTTCTTTTCGCATCATTCTGGTTGTCACACTTGCTCTCAGCTGTATTCTGGGTGCCGGCATTGTACTTGCCTGGCCTAGGTTCTTGGCCGGCGCCGGAATATTACTTTTATCAGGAGGTCTGCTGGGCGGATTGCTTTATGCGCTCATCACCCAACAGTTGTCAGCTAAGTTCGCGGCGCAAGGTTGGGCCGCGGACTTAATCGGCAGCTGCTGGGGAGCTTTATTCACAGGAACCGTACTCATTCCTGCTCTGGGTCCCCTGGCCGGGATAGTGGCGGCAGTTGCTCTGATCGTTGCTGTTATTTTTTTCCGCTCGACTTAGGCGCCGGATCTTCAAATGAGAGTACCCGGAAAACGAATAGTTCGGTCCGCTTATCACGCCATATGTCTTTTGGCAGACGCGCTTTTTGCACGCATAAGTTATTCAAGAACTCTTCTTTGCTCCAACCGGTCTCCGTAGCCACCTGAGGAAGAAACAATCCCGTACGAGCTCCGCGTTTTACCATCACACCATGAATGCCAAGAATAATTTCTTTAGGATTTCGTATCATTTTCAAAGGAGACAACACTGATATTTCAATGTCCGTATAGGGTAATTCCTCAGCTTTCAGCGCTTTAAATCTCGGATCTTCAAAGGCGGCTGCACAGGCCATCTGGGCTACGGCTTGATATAAAGGCAAGCGGGCATCAGTCATACCAATGCACCCTTGGAGCATACCATTGCGTTTCAAGGTGACAAATACCGAATAACGCTTCAGCAGCGGTTTGTATGAAGTGGTAGGCATCATTTGCGTGCCGGTTGCCAACCCTTCGGTGATAGCCGCCCGGGCAATGCGTGCCAATTCATTTTTTTGCTCA
>JAGLMY010000361.1 GCA_023139775.1 bacterium | reverse complement strand
AAAATATAGTTGCTCTGCGTTTTGGGGTAAAAGTACCCCAGGATACCGGGGATTGGTTGACAATCGGCACCGGTATTCGCTGGCGCCGTCTGCATGTGGATTATGCGCTCTCGCCTCTGGGAGTGTTGGGCATGGTTCATCGCGTTTCCTTGGGTTATGATTTTGGCAGCCAGAAAAGGTTGGAAAGACCGAAACTCAGTGTTTCTCTGGTTACGAAACAGTTTGTTTTGCCAAGTGGGGAGGCAGGTTATGCCATTCATTTTATTCCTAAAGCGCACGTTGCCGCTGGTGTGACCAAATGGGAACTGCTGATTCAAAACGCGCGGGATCAAAAAATCCGGAAATTTCAGGGCGAAAAAATAGTGCCTATGTCAGTAGTATGGGATGGTTTAGACGCGCTGGGAACTCGAGTGGATACGGAGAGTACCTATTACTACCAAGTCCGGGTATGGGATCGTCAGGGGTATTCGGTGTGTGTAGGGGGAGAGATTTTGCCGATTTCCATTACCTCATTGCCCAAGCTCAAAGCCGTACCTCGGGATATTTTTGCCGGTAAGCTTTTCTTGCAACCCAAAGATGTTAAAGATATGCAGGAATGGTCAGTAGATATTATGAGTGATGACCACAGACTTTTAAAGCGATACAGCGGCAGCGGTGGAATACCTAAGGATTTTGCCTGGGATGGCAAGGATATGCAAAACAATATGGTGGCAGTGAAAAAAGGGTATCACTTTATTCTGCGTGTTAAAGACAAAGCCAACAATGAAATGAAGAGTATTGCGCCCATTATTGTGGTGGATGCCGGAACCAAAGCCTGGACCGAAAGCGGATTGGCCCTGGATGAACAAGTGCCGTTCCATTTTGAACCTACTGACATTAAGATCAAATGTTGGGGTTTTGATATTATTGAAACAGAGAGTGGAGAAGTGGTCCGCTCGTATGCAGGAAGCGCGCCTTTACCGGAAAATTTGATCTGGGATTCGCGGGACAATAATGGAAAAAAAGTCTCCACCAAGAAACAATACAGTTATGTGTTACGCCTGCAGGATCAAATTGGAAATGTCTGGCGCCAAGCGGCAACCATAGCCAAGACTGAGGTTAAAGTGCTGCCTGCTGATGAGGCAGAATTAAAAATCAAGGTAGAACAAATTCTGTTTGATTTTAACCAAGCGGAATTAAAACCCGGTATGTTTAGAAAAATCAAAAAAGTAGCGGATTTGGCGCGTGCGGCGGATGCCGGGAAAACGAAAATTTACATTGCCGGCCATACTGATGAAATCGGCACGGATAAACATAATTTTGAACTTTCCCTCCAACGTGCCAATATGGTAATGAGGTATTTGGTGGAAGAAGAGGGCCTGTCGTCCGCAAATATGAGAATGAAAGGTTATGGCAAGACCCGGCCCTTGATTCAGGGTGAAACAGCAAAATCACAGGCCCAGAACCGCCGGGTGGAGATTACCTTGGTATTTGAATAAAAACGGATAGACCCTATCACATGCGCGTAGCCCTGGTTGCAGATTACGAACACGGGTTAATTTCAGGTCAAATTCAGCAGTTCAAGACGCCGGCGTGATTAATTAAAGTAATATAATCAAATGTTACTTTGATGCATTGCATAATAAAAAATGTAGGGGCAGACCTGCGTGTCTGCCCTAATGAATCCCACAACGATGAACCAAATGATTTTTTAAATCGTAGGGGCACGATGCATCGTGCCCTTATAGGTTTTGAAGGAGTTGGGGTATGAGTGAGTGGCGAACTTGCACTATAGGCGAGGTGGCATTGTGGCAATCTGGCTTCGCATTCCCAAGTTTCTCATTCAGAAAATATGGTTGTTCCTATTATCCATATGAGCGATTTGAAGGATGGGTATTTAGACGTTTCAGCTTCTAAGAAAGTAGACGTAACTTATTATCAACAGTTACAAGAATTTGTCCTTAGAGAGGGTGACTTTTTAATGGGCATGTCTGGCAGCCTTGGAAATTACGCAAGGGTTACTGTGAATGAACTACAACCTGAATTTGAGAGTGATGAAGACCGTATGTACTTCCTGATCCGTTTGCCTGTTCACGCAAAATCATCCAATCAGGCAGAAGTAGGCACTAAGTCAGGGACCAAGTTTAGGACCAGGTGCTCAATCCGATGATTGAAGCTAAACTGGTTGAAATGACTATCCCCGACAAACCCCAAAGCAGTAAGCAGCGCTACCGGTTGACTGCAAAGGGACGGCAAATAGTCCAAGAAGCTGCGGAATGAGCGAATACCTTCACGTTGAAAAACCATTCCTCGACCAGCTATCAGCTCTTGGCTGGACGGATGCTGATGAAGAATAAAGAAAGTCGAAAATTCGCAAAAAGCGCTTGACCTGTGAGTAGATGCCAACGATAATAACTTCAGTACCCGCCAGGCCTAGGTCCTTTCGAGGATATGCCAAAATGTGGCGGGTTTTTCTTTTTTAGGAGATTTTCCAATATAGTTTCTGTTGCGGAAAGACTGTTTTCTGA
>JAGLMY010000360.1 GCA_023139775.1 bacterium | reverse complement strand
ATATCTGTATTCCATAACAAGTAAAACCGAAAAAAAACCAAGGGTAGAATAGCAGTGGTTAGATAAACGGCATTCTTATCAACATGCCATAGAACACATGTGATTTGGTATGGCAAACGTATTAATTGTACCAAAAAACAAGCAGGTTGAACACCGATTGGAACGGAATCAACTGTCGGGTAATCTGTTTGCTTTTGGATTTAACCTTAAAAAATTCGCGAGAACTTTTTGTAAGAGGATATAGCAGAAAAAGCATTTTAGAAAGACCAAGTTTTTTCGAAGAACGCGGCTTAAAACCGGTTTTTTCAGGATCGAGTAAACAGAGTACTGATATAAAAGTTGCGCTTTTTATGGGTATATGTTTGTATTATTTGGTTAAACGATGAATTTCGATTGACGCTTAAAGTTTTAGTTGCTTTAATATTATTAAAATATACATAATATTATAACTGAATAGACTTTGTTTAAATAATTCATTCTATAAAAACGAAAAGAGCAATATCATGAAACTCTGTTTTATTAAAGGTGCAAAAAATATTTGCAATAAATTTAAAATCCTGTTGTGGACAGGTTTAGGGCTTTATATTTTATGCTGCAGTAGCATGGTTAATGCCTGTATCATCTCAGTGCCGGGAGGAGAGGGAACCCTGGACGTAAATACGGAAATTTATGTTCCGATAAATTTATCTAGAACGCTTTCAGAGAATGTGGTTGCTTTTCAATTGGATGTAGAATTTGCTTCCGATCAGATAATTCTCGATAATATCACACGTACTACCTTAGCCCAAAATGCTAATAAAGATGTGAGTTATAACCTGATTGTTGCAAATAAGATCCGCATTATAATTCACGGACTTGGTGCTGAGGTTATTCCTTCGGGAACCATTGCGAATATTATTTTTAAACCTTCCGGCACTGCTGTTCTCGGACAAACTGATTTAATTGTTTCCCAGACAGTTGCCTGCGATGTAAATGCGGTTTTGATTCCATCCACTTCAGAGAATGGTTTAGTAGTTCTCTCAGAAGAATTATCCCCAACTCCTGAACCAACTCCTGAACCTTCTGAAACTCTGTCTGATTTAAAAATTTATCCCAATCCTTTCAAACCTGCTTTGGGGCATGTCAAGATAACCTTTGAAAACCTTACTGCCAACACCCAAATCAGGATATACAGCATTACGGGAAATTTGGTAAAAAAAATAATAGTTGAAACCAGTGGTATTGCCGAATGGGATGGAATAACCGATCAAGGTAAAATGGTTGCGCAAGGAGTATATTTTTACCAGGTAACGAATAAATCCGGTAAAAAATGCGAGGGAAAAATAACCATTGTTCAATAAAATACTGATATTTCAAAAATTGACTTAATTCAGGATGATATTGACTATACTTTGCAAATCCCGGATATCAATATCTCCATCTTCATTCACATCTGCTGCTTCTCCAAAATCCTCCAGGCCTAAAATATGATTCACCATAGCTTGCATATCCTGGATATTGACTTGAGTGTCACGGTTAAGATCTCCCTTTATAAGTATTACAAGAGCTGCAACCCATCCGCCATCGGTAGTCGGCGCTGAAATAGTAACTGTATTACCTCCGGAAATAGTGGTTTCTCTATCGCTATCCCAATTTCCGTCAGCCAGATTAAGCCATTTTAAGCTAAAGGTTGTTTCACTGTAGCTATCCAGTTTAAGTCCTACTGAACCGCCTTTGGTAAAATACAGCGCATATTTTTCACCCGGTTTAGCTGCCAAATAAGCCTCACCATATATTACTGTATTATCTACGGGAGTTTCAACTACAAAAGTTCCCCTATCGGTCAGAAGATCATTGCGCGGCTCGATTTCCCACAGTTTGATCACGCTTTCAAGTTTATGGGCTGCCTGGAAGTTGACCTGTGCCGCAGGGCGAATATTCAGTCCAGCCCAACCACGGTGGAAACGGCTGGAAGCACAACCGCCCAAGAGATTCATCCAAAAACTATTAGTCCCAGCCAAGTCGCCCCATCTTAAATTTACTCTTTGAGTATAACTAGTTAAGGGCCATTCATCCGAACCGTAAATCTTGGTGTTGTTGATGGGACGAGGAGTTTCTGCGATTCGATCCCGGACAAAAAGGATGTTGGCCCAATGTTTTTCCGCGCTATTTTTTAGGCTATTACTTTGCGAAATGTCAATAAAGGTATGAATATCAGGATTATCAAATACCGCAAGATATTCGGGCATGACATCAAGATTCCATCCTTCACCAAACATGTCTGTCGTATAGACATCAACACCCGCAGCAACTGCTTTGGCTTGGATGTGCGCTATCCAGTACTCACCCCATTTTGGATCTGTGCTGGTTTCATTATTCATAGTGTACAATACATTTCCATAGGGCAGACTGTATGACAGCATTTTGTCTACAAACTTTTGCTGAAAATTAAGCACAACTAAATTATTATCCATATCCGGCACGGTATGAAAAAAAGGCTGTAAATCGTTGCCGGGATGCGCTGGGTATGATGTCGCCAGACCGGACTCGCCGGTGGTGTAGTTAATGTTCATCGCCGGATTAAAGGGATGTGTATCCCACCCCATAGGATCCCAAAAGTCAAACCGGTCCCAAACTTCAATCTGTACGATAATGTTCCGCTCTTTTGACCACTGCAATAGATTATGAAAGCGTGTCCAATATTCACTATTCCACTGGTTCAGGTCATATAATCCACTCTCTAACTGCTTGAACGCGCGTACCTCATACTCATTATCCGGACGATCACTCATAGTATTCCGGATATAATTTACACCCATATTACTAATTTCAGATAGATGGGACTGTAACTTAGGTTCCTGGAAAAGGTTGTCTTCTTTACTCCCGCCAAGCAATAACACCGGTTGACCTTTATACTGCCAGTAATAATTGTTTTGCGTGTAGGGCTGGATTCTATCCGCACTACAAGGTATCGCCGCGATTACAGCCAGCATAATAAATATCACACAAAGTAGAGTATAATTTCGCATAGGTAATCTTCTTTTCAATCATAATCATCAACAAAACATGAAGCTCAAATCAAGTTGATTGGTTACTTCAAATATAGCTTCTTGGCCGTGGTTCCACGACTTTTATTACTCTGGCGGTCTACGGTTTTAACGATAAAGTAGTAACTTCTCTTGCGTTTTAATATTTTACTGGTGTAAGAATTTTTTCGAAGCAACTTGGTGTTAACTCGATAATATTTTCCTTTTTTTCCTTTTCTCATATATACGTTGTAACCATAGCGCTGGGAGGAGAGACTGCTTTTCCAAAATACTCTTATCCTGGAGCCTACTTTTTTAAGCCTTACGTATGTTGGTGGTAAAAGCGTTCTTCGCGTTTTTCGAATTCTTTTGGATACAGCCGATTTAGATTTGCTATAGGTTTGTCGTTTATAGTTATGTTTATTATAATTAGCACGCCTAGCCGAGGATTTTTGCGGAGAAAATTTGTTAATTGTCCGGCTCCCTGGAATAGCCATCAACGAGTGATCGGTTACAGGCTGCCACCACTTTAAAGTGATCGCCATCTGATGCGTATTGCCTAAATCGCCATATGGCACATAGGCATAATCCAGTGCTAAAGCAAAACCATTAAAGCTGGGAGAAAATCCAAAACCTGCGCTAAGCCCCACGAGGTTGGAATCCAGCTCGTTTTTTCGGGTGCTGATTTTGTATCCCAGCCGCGGAGTTAATACGCCAAGAATAGAATATTCTACTCCCATATTAACTTGGGTTGCATCTTGAAATAAATGTCGATTAATATCAAGACCGATTTTTAGTCCGAGAATAGCATTGACAAAACCTAATCCTAATCCGGCTTGGGTGGGCTGATTTGCTTCTCCTACTTTAGTGCCAAAATTTTTGATATTAAAACCGATCTGCAGCGATTCAGCACCTGGTATTTTAAATAGTAAGCCCAGATCTGCTGCAAATGATGATTGCGATTTGCCATCAATTGTGCTAAAAGGCACTTTTATTCCTGTGCCGAGAAAAAAGTGATCGGAAAACTTAATCCCATATGCAGCAGCAATATTCATATCATAAACTTCGAAACTTCCATTGTTATTGCCGAATTCATCCCATTTGTCCTGATAACCATAATTGATATGTAGGATGGATAATCCCAGGGAGCTATTAGACATTGGTATGCTCATTACACCATAATTACAAATTACATCTTGAAACCATAAATTATACATAAAAAACATTTGTGTGCTTTTTATCTGCCCAAGCCCGGCTGGGTTCCAAAAAATACTAGTCACATCATCCGCAATACCGGTAAATGCTTCACCCATAGCTATCGCTCGCGGTCCAACGCTAATATTCAAAAAATCGTTGGCTGGCTCCATGATTTGAGATGCTCCTCGCACCGTTGACACACCTTGACTGCCAAACCAAATAATCCAAAATAAAAAAGAAATAAAAATTTTAACCAATAATTTTGTTTTCATTTTTATCGCTTTCCTCCAATTTGAGCGCTATACCAACTAATTGGGTGCTTTTATTTTGCCTGCTTATCCTCCTTGCCGGGAATGCGGAATGACAACCTTATCCCGGACTACTAATATGCTTATTCTAAAAAATTCTTTGATATTTATCCCCGATGGCAGAAGCGTTTCCTTGAAAATTAAGGCTTTTTGGAGATGATTTTTATGTTGAAGGTTTAAGGTGTTAAGGTAAGTAGTGGATTTGTATGAAGCTAAAATTTCGGCGGTTACTTCAGAATATTTCAAATCTATCTTTTCCTTCAACCTGCTAATGAAGGGCAAGATTAATTCTTTAATCATTAAAACGCTCTTTGTTTTCACGTTTTATTCACTCCTTAATATCCTGTATCCATCCCCCCCTTATTTCCCTAACTGATAAGAATTTGCTTACATAAAAAACATATCATTCCTGCTAAAAAGCGTCAATTGCTTTATACCACACCCTCCCAAACCTGCCAAAATCGCCTTTTTCTTT
>JAGLMY010000036.1 GCA_023139775.1 bacterium | reverse complement strand
GGTTTTTTAAACCGTATCCCCGATAAGAGCATTCGGGGATGACAGTGTGGGGGCTGCTTATCCTGTCAAAAGAAATTTTTTGTGCTCTTTACGGTGAATAATTTTTTGCCATAAAAAACACAAATTTGAGAACTAAGGAGTCAAGCAGGAATGCACAAAAAAGCAAAAGTGAGTAAAAAAATCGTAAGCAATGAATCCAAACCGCCTTCCTTTGAGAAAGCGTTGGAACGCTTGGAGGATATTGTTTCGCAGTTGGAAGCGGCGGAAGCGCCTTTGGAAAAAGCTTTGGTCTTATATGAAGAGGGTGTGGGATTGTCCCGTTTTTGCTCTCAGCAACTTAAGTCCGCAGAACGTAAGGTGGAACTGTTGGAAGACAAAAACAATATGCTCCGAGGACGTCCTTTTGTACATGAGTCGGGCAGTGTGGCGGGTAACGAGGGGTTTGCGGGAGAAGGTGTTGACTATGGTGAAAACGACAAAGAGGAAGAAGGCGAAGACGAAGGTGACGAAGAAGAAAGTGAAGCGGATGAAGAAACCGACGAAAGCAGTGAAAAGGCCGGTACGGGCCTCCAAACCGGGCAAAGCCAAACCAAAGACGAAGGACAAGAAAGGCTCTTCTAACGTCAGTGGCGCGTTTCAACTGAAAGCCTATTTGGAAACACGCCGCAAGTTGGTGGATGCGGCCTTGGAAGCGTATTTGCCAAGACGTGATTATTTTCCCGCCAAACTGCATGCGGCTATGCGGCACAGCATGTTTTCCGGCGGGAAACGCCTGCGTCCGATTTTACTCATTGCCGCGGCTGAAGCGTGTGGCGCCACGGCCAACTCTGTTTTGCCGGCAGCCTGTGCCTTGGAATGTATTCATACCTATTCATTAATCCATGATGATTTGCCGGCCATGGACAATGATGAGATGCGGCGCGGGCAACCTGCCTGCCATCGTGTTTTTAGTGAAGCCGGAGCCATTTTAGCCGGTGATGCCTTGTTGACTTTGGCTTTTGAATTAATGACTAAAATAGAGTTGTCCAAGAAAACAGTTGAGAAGTATGCGGCCATTATTGAAGCTAATCATATATTGGCCCAAGCGGCCGGAATGGCAGGCATGGTTGGAGGTCAAATGGCCGATATTGATGCTGAGGGAGAAGATGTGAATATTCCCATGCTTCAGTATATCCATACCCATAAAACCGGACGCTTGATCCAAGGCGCTTTACGGGTGGGAGGCATATTGGCCGGCGCGGAACCGGAAAAGTTAAAAGCGCTTTCTGTTTATGGCGAAACCATAGGTTTGGCTTTTCAGATTACAGATGATGTGCTGAATGTGGTCGGTGAAATGAATCAATTGGGAAAAGGGGTGGGGACCGATTCGGCTCGTGGCAAAGCGACCTATCCGGGTTTGTTTGGTTTGGATGAATCCAAAAAGCAGGCTTGGTCCTTGAAAGAAAGAGGAATTAAAGCGTTAAAACCGTTTGGGAATAAAGCTAAACTTTTGATTGAGATTGCAAACTATATCGTGGAACGTGAGGTGTAATGCATTGTGGGTAGAATAATCGGGATAGTGACGGAAGCAGGACAAGCATTTACTATTATTTTTTCGCATAAGATATTCTGGACCGTATTTACCGGGTGGTTGTTTGCCTCCATAGTAAAAGTATTGATCCACTTGATTAAAGAAAAACATTTTGATTTTCGGTTGTTGGTAGACACCGGTCGGATGCCAAGCTCGCATTCTGCGTTTATTGCCTGCCTGGCCACGGTGATTGGTTTGGAAGTCGGCTGGTCCAGTCCGATGTTTATGCTGGCTTTGGGTATGGCGGTTTTGGTTATGAATGATGCGGCCGGGGTTCGCCGGGCAGCCGGACACCAGGCCAGGATTTTAAATTGTATTATGGATGATATGCAGCACAAAAAACATCTGGGCGCAGAGCGTTTGAAAGAATTTTTAGGACACACTCGCTTGGAAGTGATGGCAGGCGCTGCCATTGGTGTTGTGTGGGGCTTGATGTTTTATTAATCCTCTTCGCCAATAAAGGAATTGTATGGCACTATTAAATCGTATTCAAACACCCAAAGACATCAAATCACTTTCCCAGGAGCAATTGAAACAACTGGCTGCGGAAATCAGGACCTTTATGATCAATGCGGTTTCCCAGACCGGTGGTCATCTGGCGTCCTCGCTGGGTGCAGTGGAGTTGACCATTGCCTTGCACCGGGTTTTGAACCTGCCGGCGGATGCTATTGTCTGGGATGTCGGCCATCAAACCTATACCCATAAAATATTAACCGGACGGCGCGATCGCTTTCATACTCTGCGACAAATGCGGGGAATTTCCGGATTTCCCAAACGGGAGGAGAGTGTGTTTGATATTTTTAATACCGGCCATTCCTCCACCTCGATTTCTGCTGCCTTAGGATTGGCGCGGGCCCGGGATTTGGCAGGCAAAAAGAACAAAATTGTTGCTGTTATTGGCGATGGATCGCTTTCCAACGGCTTGGCCATGGAAGCATTAAATGATGCCGGACATAAAAAAACCGATTTACTGGTTATTTTAAATGATAATCGTATGTCCATTTCGCCTCCGGTGGGAGGATTGTCAAATTATTTAAATCAGATAATTACCGGCCGAATGTACAACCGTTTGAAAGAAAAAGCGGAAGGTCTTTTGGCTGCTATTCCGGCAGTGGGTAAATCAGCCTTGGGATTAACCCATTACTTGGAAGAGATTGCCAAAGGTTTGATTGTTCCCGGAGTGCTGTTTGAAGAATTGGGATTTCGATATTTGGGACCAGTAGACGGTCATGACTTGGAACAATTGCCGGCAACCTTGGAACGTATTCAGGCACTTTCCGGCCCCTTGCTTTTACATGTGATTACCCGGAAAGGTAAAGGTTTTGAACATGCTGAAAAAGATCCTGAGACCTTTCACGGCGCGCCGAAATTTGATGTGGATACCGGAGAATGCCTGGAAAATTCGGTTTTGACGTTTTCGCAGGCATTTTCCCGGAATCTTTTACATATGGCCAAACGGGATAAAAAAATAGTGACCATTGTAGCGGCCATGACTTCCGGTACTGCCATGGATGAATTTGCTTACGCTTATCCGGAACGTTTTTTTGATGTGGGAATTGCTGAAGCCCATGCGGTGACCATGGCGGCAGGATTGGCCATTGGCGGCTTTAAACCGGTGGTAGCGATTTATTCCACTTTTTTACAGCGGGCGTACGACCAGATTATGCATGATGTGTGTCTGCAGAATTTGCCGGTCATTTTTGCCTTGGATCGTGCCGGGTTGGTAGGTGAAGACGGCCCGACCCATCATGGTGTTTTTGATATTGCGTATCTTCGGCATTTGCCCAACATGACTATTGTGGCGCCAAGTAATGAAGCGGAGCTGGCAGGATTACTTAAAACTGCGCTGCAGCACAAAGGCCCGGTAGCGATTCGATATCCCCGGGGTGCGGCCAAAAACGGCAGTTCTTCAGCCGCGACTGTTGCCATACCACTGGGTAAAGCGCGTACGCTTCGGCGCGGTTCGGATGTGGCACTAATTGCTCTGGGTAACATGTTATGGCCGGCCCTGCAGGCTGCGGAACTTTTGCATAGGCAGGGAATTCAGGCTACGGTAATTGATCCCCGGAGTGTAAAACCTTTGGATGAAAAAACCATACTGCGTGCGGTAAAAGAATGCAGTTGTGTGATTACGATTGAAGATCACGTGTTGGCCGGAGGATTCGGGAGTGCTGTGTTGGAACTGGTCCGGAGTAATAAAATGAATTCCGCTCATGTGCAGGCTATGGGATTGCCGGACGTTTTTGTGGAGCACGGAACGCGGGAAGAATTGTTTGCCAAGTATCACTTGGATGCTGAAGGAATTAAGCAACACGTACTGACTTTGATCTCCGTCAAATCGGAAAGCCTGAAAAAGCAGGTAAAGAAAAAGAACAAATGAGCGCCAAGAAGAAAACAAGAGTCGATCAATTGGCTGTGGAGCGAGGATTATTTCATAGCCGTTCTCAAGCCCAGGCGGCTATTATGGCCGGCGAACTATTTTCTGAGGATAAACTGCTATCCAAACCCGGTCATCCGGTTGATCAGAACATACCCCTGTCAGTTAAAAGCCGGAGATCCCGTTATGTGAGCCGGGGCGGCTACAAGCTGGAAGGCGCGCTCAAAGATTTTCATATGGATGTTACTGACTACCATTGTCTTGATGTTGGATCGTCCACCGGAGGGTTTACTGATTGTCTGTTGCAGCATGGTGCCCGGCAGGTGACTTGTATTGATGTAGGCAAAGGACAATTGGATTATAAATTACGCCAAGATCAGCGAGTGGTTGTGCGGGAAGGAATCAATGCCCGGCACATGCAACCCGGGGAATTTTCTGAAAAATATGACTTGGCAGTTATCGATGTCTCATTTATATCATTAACCAGGATATTGCCGGCCGTGGCCCCCTTGGTGCGTGAACGGAAAGGGAAGGTACTGGCTCTGATTAAGCCGCAATTTGAGGTAGGGCCGGCGGCAATCGGCAAAGGCGGTATTGTTCGCGATAAACAAGCGCGTGACCTGGCAATTATGCGTGTGGTTGAATGTTTGGCCACCTGTCATTTGAAAAAAAATGGTGTGAAAGCGTGCTGTATAACAGGAAAAGATGGAAATCAAGAATTTTTCCTGCTCACGGAGCGAAGCCGATGATTTCAGAACTGAAAGTACATAATATCTCCCTGATTCCGGAATTGACAGTAGTCTTTGGAGAACAGTTGAGTGTATTGACAGGTGAAACAGGGACCGGAAAATCCATTTTATTGGGTGCCTTATCCTTGCTGCTGGGTGAGCGCGCTTCAGTGGATATTATTCGTACTCAGTGTGATACAGCCAGTGTGGAAGCCTTGTTTCATATTCAATCTCTGCCGCAAATCGGGTGGTTTTTGGAAGCAGCCGGTTTGCCCGCGTGTGAAGATAATATGTTGATTTTGAAAAGGACTCTGTCCCGCCAGGGTCGTGGAAAGTGTTTTGTGAATGGCGGCTATACCACACTTCAAGTGCTACAGAAAATTGGCGAAGAGTTGGTTGATTTGCATGGGCAGCATGAGCACCAATCACTCTTGCAACGAAGCCGGCAGAGAGATCTATTGGACGCCTGGGCCGGTTTGGAGGGACAAAGAAAACAAGTTGCTGAAGTCTACGAAGCATTGCGCACCAGCCGGGAAGCACGGAAACAATTGAGCATGGATGAGGCCCAACGGGTCCGGCGCTTGGATCTGCTGCAGTTTCAAGTGTCTGAAATTGACGCTGCCGCAATTCAACCCGGAGAACTGGAAATTCTGCAAGAAGAACGGTCGCGCTTGCTGCACGCGGAACGCATTATCACATCCGTCCAGGCAGTGCTGGAAATACTGCACCGTTGTGAAGGCTCGGCAGTTCGGGATGGGTTGGCACAAAGCGCGGACCTGCTGGCGGATTTAACCTCGTTTGATACTAGTATGGGACCACTCTCAGATATCTTGCGCTCTGCAGAAGCCATGACCGAGGATGTGGTTGAACGCTTGTCTGATTTTGCCGATTCCTTTGAAGTGGATCCGAAGCGGCTGGCTGAGGTTGAGGAACGTCTGGATTTGCTGCATAAACTACAGCGGAAATACGGGCAGAGCGAAGCAGAGATACTGGCATTTCGGGAAAAAGCAGCCCAGGAAAAAGAGGGGTTAACTCATCAAGATGATGAGCTGGAGCGTTTGGCCGTGAAACAGGAAAAATTGGCCGGACAACTTGCGCAGCAGGCGCAGCAGCTCAGCCTGGCAAGACAAAAAGCAGCGGCTTCTTTATCGGAAAAACTGGAGCAGGAATTGAAAGCGCTGGGATTTAACCAGGCAATTTTTAAAATACAAGTCGTTCCTCGAATTGATCCGGATGGGTGGATCACCTGGGATGGTCACGCGTATCATTGCGGTCCGAATGGCGCTGATGATATTGAATTTCTTATATCTCCCAACCCGGGAGAAGAGCCGCGTCCGGTAGCCAAAATAGCGTCCGGCGGAGAACTCTCGCGTATTATGCTGGCCATCAAAGTTATTGCCGCGTCTGCTGCTTCGGTTCCAACCATGATATTTGACGAGGTGGATGCCGG